>CAJORD010000034.1 GCA_905236605.1 uncultured Synergistales bacterium
CACTCCCCACCATAACGCAAGCTCGCGCCAAGTCTGCTGACTAGGTGTAACGCCAAGAATCGGACATTCGGGACGGTGTTTGCTGATCATCTTCGCGGTGAGGCCGCTGCGACTTAATGAAATAATTGCGGGAGCTTTAATCTGACGCGCGATTAACACGGCTGCGCCACTGACTGCATCAGGGACGGGGATCCCTTGAAGCTCAATCGGGTTTTGTTCGTTGTTCTTGTGATTGCCCCAAAGTCCTAATTCTTTTTCGGCACGGTCAACTATTCTTCTCATAGTCGCAACGGCTTGCACAGGATAATTTCCCGAAGCTGTTTCGCCTGACAACATAACCGCGTCAGTACCGTCAAGAACAGCGTTAGCGACATCGCTGGCTTCGGCTCGTGTCGGTCTTGGATTTCTAATCATCGAATCTAACATCTGCGTAGCAACGATTACGACTTTCCCACGGACGCGGCACATCTCGATAATTTTCTTTTGAACTAAAGGCACATCTTCGGTAGCGACTTCGACGCCTAAATCTCCGCGCGCGACCATAACGCCGTCAACGACGTCAACAATTTCTTCAATATTTTGAACGGCTTGGCGAGTTTCGATCTTTGCTAAAACTTTCATAGTGCCGCCGTAATTTTGAATTAATTTACGAACGTCTTTAATATCCTGCGCGGTTTTCACGAACGACACGGCTAAATATTCCATTCCGTGTTGAATGCCCCAAGCTATGTCTTCTTTGTCTTTTTCAGAGAGGGCCGGGAGAGTTATATCAGAGCCGGGGAGATTAATTCCTTTAGTGTTTCGCAGAGCGCCGCCCACAATGACTTTGCAGTGAACGTCGTCGCCTTCGATTTTTTCGACTTCAAGATTTAATGTTCCGTCATCAATATAAATATTTTGCCCGGGCTTGACCTCTTGAGCGAGCAATCTGTAATTCACCCAAACTTTCTCGGCCGTGCCTTCAAAGGCTTCTTCGCATGAAGATAAAATTATTTTCGCTCCTTGCGTCAAAGCGACTTCGCCATCTTTAACGTGTCCGGTGCGAATTTCCGGGCCTTTAGTGTCGAGCAAGGCGGCCAAGGGCTTTTTAGTTGAGCGTTCGACGCGGCGAATTAATTTTAATTTTTTTTCGTGTCCTTCATAATCGCCGTGAGAAAAATTTAATCTCGCGACGTTCATTCCTGCTTCAGCCATTGATTTTAGAGTTTCTAAATTATCGCTGGCGGGGCCGATTGTGCATACGATTTTTACGAACATGAATTTACCCCCGTGATGAAAAATTTTGATTTTGTTTTAGATTATACAGGAGTTGAAAAACAGGTAGGAATTAGGAGTTAGGAAGAGTAACTAAAAAATTTCTTTTCGATATTCAGATTCTAAATTTATATCGTTAAATGTCTTCATGCCGTTCATAATCGCGAGAGCATCATCAATAATTTGCATCGCTAACGGACAACCTGACCCTTCGCCGAGCCGCATGTTGAGATTTAAAAACGGTTTCAAATTTAGTTCTTCAGCAGCCGCGCTATAAGCCGGCTCAAGCGACTTGTGAGAAGCAATCATGAAATCACGACTTAAAGGCGCAATTTTTGACGCAAGCAACGCCGCCGCTATTGATATAACGCCGTCAACGACAACAGGAACGCGATAAGCCGCCGCGCCTAAAAAAATTCCCGTCATTGCGGCAATATCAAGCCCGCCGACGCAAGATAAAATTTCGAATGCGTCATTTTTATCTGGGGCATGATGATTCAAAGCTGAAATTATAACTTTCTTTTTTATTGCGAATGCTTCATCAGTGAGGCCACCGCCGCGTCCGATGAGATTTTCATCACGACTTCCCAAGGCCGCCATTATGCAAGCCGCAGCCGGGGACGTGTTGCCCATGCCGACTTCTCCAGCGCCAATAATGTCAAAGCCTTCGCTCTTGGCCTCTTTTACTAAATCAATCCCAAAATTTATAACTCGTTCGGCCGTTTCACGATCCATAGCGCGTTCTCTTAAACAATTTCTTGTGCCGTCGTTCATAAATTTATAACTCGAATCGAG
>CAJORD010000035.1 GCA_905236605.1 uncultured Synergistales bacterium
AAATCTTCGGGGAGTTCGTTATCGAGTTTCGATTCGTCAACATCAGGCTTGTAAATTTCAAATTCGAGTCCAATGTCCTTGAGAAGCTCACGACGACGCGGACTTCCTGACGCTAAAATTATTTTTCTCATAATGAAATCAAAATCGCCGTCGTTCCGATTATGAAGCAATAAATTCCGAAGTACGGCCATTTTTCAGTTAAGACTAGCCGACGCATTATTCCAAGTGCCACAAGTCCAAGCACGAACGCCGCAACGCAAGCTAAAAAATATCCTTCGGGCATGAAAGCAGTTTCTCCGGATTTATAAAATTTCAGAGCTTCAAGCAAGTTTGCTCCCAAAATCGCAGGTATCGAAATCATGAACGAAAATTTGAAAGCCTCGCTCAATCCCATTCCCATTAAAAGGCTCGCCGCGATTGTCATTCCTGAACGCGATACCCCCGGCAAGACCGCTATACCCTGCGCAATTCCTACGACGATCGCGATTTTCAAAAGAGAATTTTTTTTGCCGCTGTGCGATATAACAGGGACGGCCGCCAAAATCATAGCCGTGAAAATTAATCCGAAGCCGACATACATAGGAGAAGCCGAAATTAAATCTACTGTCTTTCTCATCGGAAGGCCAAGCGCAGCCGTGAAGAACGAAGCAATTAAAATCGCCCAGCCGTATGACCAACCCGGCAATCTCTTGCCTGTCCAACCGAGAAGCCATTCGTATAAAACTTTAAAAACTTCGCGACGGAAATAAATTATTAAAGCGATAACGGTTGCAAAATGTAAAAGAAGATTGAAAGCGACCATTTCTTCGCCGTCAGCATTGAGCCCGAAAAAATATTGAAATAGTGCAAGATGCCCGGAGCTGCTCACGGGGAGAAATTCACAAAGTCCTTGAACAATTCCTAAAATGAAAGTCTGAATCAAAAATTTACACTCCTTTATTCTTAGTGAGAAGTTAGGAATGAGGAGTGAGGAATGAAATTTTTCTTAATCTACGTCGGGTTTATAAAATGATGCGTCGTCGTAATAGCTAGAATGTTGCATCGAGATAACCGGCAGAATAACAGCAAATGAAGAATTTCTCTTTCGTAAAACATCGCGCACTCGTGTTTTCACGATTTTCTTAATTGCATCGACGTTCGCGCGTTTGCCCGCAAGTTCTTGAATAGCGTGTTCGGACGCTGCGTAGAGTTCATTGAAAACGTCCTTAGTATCTTCTGATATAAATACTCCCTGCGTTTCAATCGCAACGGGCGCTAATAAGTTCCCTCGCTCATCAACAGCCGCAGCCACAACTAAAACTCCGTCCTCGGCTATCTCGCGTCGCTCTTTCAAAACGTCGCTCTTGATACTTCCTGCCGCGTTGCCGTCAACTATAACCGCACCCGCTTGAACATGCCCGTGTTTCTTTGGCGGCTGATTTTTCATAAACGTCAAGACGTCGCCATTGACCATTAAGAAAATATTTCGTTGCGAGATTCCGACCTCTTGAGCAAGCTGTGAATGTCTGACCATGTGTTTATATTCGCCGTGGATCGGAACGAAGTATTGCGGCCTCACGAGATTGAGCATAATTTTTAATTCTTCTGCTGAAGCATGGCCAGATACGTGAGTTTGCTTTTCTCTTTCGTAAACGACTTCGCAGCCTTGAGCGAATAATCTGTTAATCGTATTGTTGATTAATTTTTCATTGCCGGGAATGACGGACGCGAGCAAAAAAACTACATCATGTTCGCCGAGCGTGATTGATTTATTTTCGCCGCGGCTCATCGTAACGAGACCAGAAAACGGTTCGCCCTGACTTCCCGTCGTAACGATGACTAATTGATTGTCGGAGTACTTCCAGATGTCGTCAATCGAAATTATAGACTTGCTGTCGATTTTCAAATATCCAGTGTCGCGCGATAACTCAACGTTGCGAATCATGCTTCGGCCAAGGAAAGCGATTTTGCGATTAAAACGTGTTGCTACGTCGGCGACCTGTTGAATCCTGTGAACATTGCTTGCGAATGACGAGATTATAATTCGTCGGCTCTTGTAAGTTCGGAATAATTGATCGAGAGTCCCGGCTATGATTTTTTCAGACGGCGTGAAGCCCTTTCGTTCGGCGTTCGTGCTGTCCGAACACAGAAGCATAACTCCTTTGTCGCCTTCTTCAGCGAATGCTCCATACTCTGTAACGCGGCCATCTACCGGCGTGCTATCGAGTTTAAAATCTCCCGTGTGAACAATTCGCCCCAGCGGTGTATCAATCGAGAGCGCGACACCGTCCGGGATTGAATGAGCCACAGCCATAAATCTAACTGTGAACGAGCCAATTTTAATTACATCGCCCGCTTTGATTTCAAAAAAAGTCGGCCGATAATTTGGCAAGTCGTCCATAAGTTTATTTTTTATGAGTCCGAGCGTTAATTGTGTTCCGTATAATGGAACGTCAAGACGCGGCAATACGTAAGGCAAAGCGCCGGTGTGGTCTTCGTGTCCATGGGTGATGATTATTGCGAGAATTTTATCTTTGTTTGCTTCGAGATAAGAAATGTCCGGGACTATATAATCAATGCCGGGGAGTTCGCTGTCGGGAAATTTCAATCCGCTGTCGATGACGAGAATTTCATCGTTATACTCAATGAGATACATATTCTTGCCGATCTCGCCAAGGCCTCCGAGGGGAATAAAATTAAGACGCTCCGAAGCGTTATTATTTTTGTTGCGGTATTTTGAGTGCTTTTGGGACAAACACAAAACCTCCTTCATAAAAAAATTTTTTATATATAAACCCCTTGCGCGGGGGATTAATTTCATTTTGAGAATTTTATAATTATATTACATGAGGGGAACAAAAAATTTTATGAAAAATTATGACAAAGATGAACAAGAAATTGAAAATTAGTTTTATGACGTGATGTCTCAAACGCAAATTTTGATTTTTAATTTTTCTTTTTTAGATAGATATTTTCCCCATGATTAAATTTAAAGCTTCACCAGTATCAAAATTTTCGTCATCACTCCAGCAAGCATAGCCTGTAAGTCTGATGTTTATATTATTACCGAGAGTCCCAAGGACTTCCGCGTAATTCTTGCGGGACATTTCTTCCATTTTTAAGTTATCCATGAGTTTCGAAGTGGAATCTCCCGGAGTAAGCCAGTTTTCATATTGAAAAATGTAAATCGCTTTATTATCATCAATTAAGACATCGTTGATTTGTTTCCATGGGGCATTTAGATTGAAGTCATATATAGGGGCCTTAACATCATTTACATATGCTGCAGGCATTTCCATGACAAAAAAACAATACATGGGAATAGTTGCATCAGAAGTTATGATCGGGTTCACAGAAAACGTATCGCCGGGGCCTATTTCGAGATTTTGAGGAAAAAAATCCGGGATTGGAACTCAAAAAAAGTTTTTGGAATAAGTCCTGAAACTTGTTGCGACTTCCCTTCACCGTCGCCATAAAACCATTCACTCGTAGCGTAGGCCATGAAAGATATTATGGCAAGTGTCAACAATGCGCCTAAAAGAGATGTGCGTTTTTTGTTTTGCATTACAAAAGGTTCCCCTTTCAATTTTTTTTAATAGTCAGTTTACGTGTTAATTTTATCAAAAATACACCGTGATATAATCGCCTCAATCTCAAATTTAATTTTCACGAGGTGGATTTTATTATGCCATTACACATAGTTACAGAAGCTGAACGCTGTTACAACTGCAAGAAACCTCAATGCCAAGTTGGCTGCCCTGTTCATACTCCGATCCCACAAATTATTCAACTCTTCAAAGAACATAAGCTCATGGAAGCTGGGGAGATTCTTTTTAAAAATAATCCGATGTCCGCAGTTTGTTCAGAAGTTTGCAATCACGCTCAACAATGCGCCGGGCATTGTATAAGAGGCAAGAAGGACAGTCCTGTTCATTTTTCGAGCATTGAAAATTATATTTCAGAAATGTATCTTGACCGAATGCCAAGCTTCAAGCCCGAAGTCAAAAAAGATAAACACGTCGCCGTCATCGGTTCGGGCCCGGCGGGCTTAACGGTCGCTGTACTTTTGACGATGCAAGGTTATCCCGTTACGATTTTTGAATGGAAAAGCAAAATCGGCGGCGTTATGCAGTACGGCATTCCGGAGTTCAGGCTACCGAAGAGCTTGCTTGACCGTTACGAACAACGACTTGAAGAAATGGGGATTCAAATTCGACTTAACGCGACGATCGGAAGCGTTTTAATGATTGATGATTTATTCCGCGATGGCTACGCTTCAATTTTTGTCGGCACAGGCGCGGAACGTCCGAGAACTTTAGGAATTAAGGGCGAGAGTTTTGGAAATGTTCACTACGCTATGAATTATCTTGCAAACCCGAAGGCTCATCATCTTGGCAACAAAGTCGCAGTTATTGGCGTGGGCAATGCCGCTATGGACGTGGCGCGAACGGCCCTTCGCAATGGCACAAAAGAAGTTACGCTCTACGCAATGGGCAAAGACATAGCCGCAAGCTCTCATGAAGTCGCTTACGCAAAACTCGACGGCGCGGAAATTGAAACAGGAATGCAAGTTCAAGAAATCACAGAGCGAGGCCCGGTTTTCAAACGAACGATTTATGGCGAGAACGATGAAATCATTGGTGCAGAAGACGAATTAATTCAGGTCGAAGCCGACAGCACAATTATATCTATAAGTCAGGTGCCGCGAGGAAAACTTGTGAGAACAACAAGCGGACTTATGGCTGCCGAAAATGGATTATTAATCGTCGATGAAAATTATATGACGACGCGCGAAGGAGTTTTTGCTGCCGGCGACGTCGTAACTGGAGCTAAAACTGTCGTTCATGCCGTCGAAGGAGCAAAGCACGCCGCCGAAGCGATGATTAAATTCATGGAGAAAAATTAGAGATTAAAAATTTTTAAGTCCTCCTGATGTTCGGGAGGATTTTTTATATAGTTCGCTAAGCAATCATAAATAATATTTTTATCATAAGTGATTGTAAAAATTTATTTTAGATTTATAATTAGGTCAAATTTATTTTAAGAGAGGAGGCCAAAATATGGCTTCAAAAGATTATTTTCACTGTCAATACCTTGCAAAATTAAAAAAATTCAACGGCATTATTACTCCAGATTTTAGTATTTATCGCGACATGCCGCTTGTCATGCAGCAATGGAATACTTACAGAGGTAAAGCTTTAGGGCACTGGTGGCAATCGAACGGGCTAAATGTTCTACCGAATGTTCGCTATGGCGATTCGAGAACTTATGAGTTCTGTTGTGCGGGTGTTCCTAAAAATTCACTATATGTATAGGTTCGCTTGGAAATTTAAGAAATACCGAAAATCGAAAGCGGCTAAAACAAGGGCTTGATTTCGTTATTAATGAACTTCAGCCTACCTGCATTGTTGTATATGGTGGTACTCCAAAAGATGTTTTTTCGTGTTGCACAGAAGCAGGTATCAAAATTTTGCAATTTGATAGTTCTCACATAAGACGCAAAAAAGAGAGGTTTGCTTAATGGGAACAGGAATATCAGGTTTAAACTTCGGACATACACAAGGTGCCGAAGTGGGCAAGCCAAAGAAAATTTCACTGCCAGAAAATACTTCTCAGTGAAAGCATATTTTTAGAGAAAAGGAGGGACATTTACCAGATACACCCGAAAATAGGGAATTACTTCACAATCTTGCGAATGACAGTTCAAAATTTAAGGGCGTTGATAAATACGGAAATTTATGGAATATAGATGAACTGAAGAATGGCTCTCAAATATGGGTTCGCTATCGTGGCGATACTATAAACGAAGGTGGATTAAATATTACACCAAGAACGTGGGATTCAGAAACAGGGCTGAATTTTAATCCGCAAAATACTCAGCTTTATAATACTATTCATAATCCATTTATAGAGGAGGAATAAAATCAATATGACGCAGTTTGAAGAATTTTGTTTGATTTATTACGCTCTCGATTCTGTGTGGAATAATTCGCGCAATGAAAATTTAGGCGAGTTCTTAAGTGAGTGTAATCCGTTTCTATGGAAAAGCCTCGACTCCGCAGACCCGGCTATGTTTGCTGAATTTTGTGAACTGTTTCCGCAAAAAGAAATTTCGCTCGAAGATAGCTATAAAATTGCTTCTGAATATATTCAAGGACTTTCATATTATTATTCGGACTCTGTGCGCGAAGCGTGGCGTTCAATATCTGAAGGAGATTGGTTGAAAGCTGCGACAAAATATCTTTCGCAAGAACAGAAAAAATAATTTTCTTCTTCTCGGCTGATAAAATTACAAAAAAAATTTTTTAGCTTGAGAGGAATTTTTTTATGTTCACACGAGAAATAACGGTGCAGCCTTCCGACGTATCGTGTCAGGGAACTTTGAAATTAAAAAGTCTGCTTGATTACTTTCAAAACACCGCCGGGCTTGCCGTTGAAGACATCGAAGGTACAACCACCGAATTAATAGCGCGGGGTTATGCTTGGGTTCTTACGCGTTACGAAATTGAATTCACAGGGAAGCTTCCCACACTTGACAAAAAATTTTTTATCACGACTTATCACGACCCTTCACACGGTTATAACACTCTAAGAGTTTTCGACGTTAAAGACAAAAACGAAAATCCTATAGCGTGGGCAAAAAGTTCTTGGCTGTTGCTTGACCTCGCTAACGGTCGTCCCGTGAAAGCCGCCGCTCATCTTCCAGAGATTACTAAACGCGAAGTCGAAGCGATTAGCCCGGACTTTCAGGACATTAAAGACGACGAAGCAGAAATTTTGAAGAGCGTCGAATTTCCAGTCCGCTATCATGATTTAGATTACAACGCTCACGTTAATAACGCCGCTTACTTCGCGTGGGTCTTTGATGAATGCCCGATCGATTTCATGAAGCACGAATTAAAATCTGTTTGTGCCTCTTTCAGATCCGGGGCAAAATTCGGCGAAAAAGTTACATTAAATTATTCACGTCCCGAAGAAAAAATTTTTGCGTGTTCAATCTTGCGTGAAAACGTCAAAAAGCCTTCAGCAAATTTTATTTTAACTTGGGACTAAGCAATTAAAAATTAAGAAAGGAAGATTTTTAATTTGAATATCGTTATTGTTGGAGCCGGGGAAGTCGGGCGAAGCGTCGCTAAAACTCTTTCCGGCGAAGGTCATAATATTTATCTCGTCGAGAAAGACGAAGCCCAGGCCAAGAGCGCCGGTGAAGAACTTGACGTTCAAATTATAACCGGCAACGGAGCGCGCCCGAACGTCTTAGCACAAGCCGGCGTTGCACCGTCAGGCGACATTGATTTATTAATCGCTTGCACTAATCGCGACGAAGTTAATATGCTTTCATGTTGGATAGCTCACAGCGCCGGAGTCCCGAACGTGATTTCACGCGCCCGAAGTCTTGAATTTACCGACAGCGCCGACTGGGGAAAGAAACTCGGCATTAACGCAATGATTTCGCCGGAACGTTCGATAGCTCGCGAAATAATTTCATTGCTTGAAGTCAGCTCTGCTACTCACGCGGCAGAACTTCTCGACGGCAAAGCGGCGCTTTATACTTTAAAGATCGCCGAAGATTCTCCGCTCGTGAACATGGCATTGAAGGATTTGCGAACAAAGTACCCGGATTTAATCGCGGTTTTTGTTCACGTCGAACACGAAAACGGTGAGGCAGGAGTTCCTAACGGCTTCACAGTCTTACGCGCTAATGATGTCTGCTACATTGTTACTTATCGAAAGAGCGCGGAACTATTGCAGCAAGTTTTTCAACCGTCAAAGGAAAATTCTTTGAAAAAATTATTTATCGTCGGCGGCGGCAAACTTGGAACGCAAATTGTTCAGGCCGTAAAGAAAGATTTTGGAAATGTCAGTTTGCGTTTAATCGACAGCGACCCGGAAAAGTGCGCGCGATTATCAGAGGAGCTTGGCGAAGCTCTCGTGTTATGTTGCGACGGAATTGATAAAAAAGTTTTGAATGACGAAGGCATCGAAGAAGCCGACGCGTATGTTGCTGCTACGGATTCGGACGAGCTAAATATAATTTATTCGGCGATGGCAAAATTAATGGGCGCGAAAAAAACTATCGCAATCGTGAAGCGCAAAGATTATCAAGGACTTACACAGGCAACTCCTGTTGATGTCATTGTCGACCCGAACGAGGCATTAGCAAATTTAATTTTGCGCGTCGTTCATTATCCGCGACACACAAAGGCATTCTCTATAATCGAAAGGATTAATGCGGAGATGCTCGAAGTGGTTTTGCATGACAATAACGAATTATTAGGCAAGACGCTCGCAGAAATAAAATTACAAAAAGGCGTCGTCGTTGCGTTATTAGGACGCGGCGATAAAGTTTTAGTTCCTACGGGCGCGACGCAGCTATTAGCCGGGGACAGAGTGATTTTATTTTCTTTAACTTCAATGATGCCTGACGCGGCGAAATTATTTGGAGCTGAAATTAAATAATGAAAATCAAAACTGTTTCTAAAGTTTTATCTTTAATATGTCTTGTTGTTTCGTTCGCAATGATTCCGCCGTTGTGCCTTGCTCTTTATGACCGAACGACAGACGCAAGTGCCTTCGCAATTTCGATTTTAGCCGGGATTTTCATGCACATTATACTTTCATGGAACGGCCGAAAAAATTCTATCTCTATGGGAATCCGCGAGGGCGTCGGCGTAACGGGCTTCTCGTGGATAATCGCTTCGGCTCTTGGTGCGCTGCCTTATTGGCTGTCGGGATTTGTGAGTTACACGGACGCATTTTTTGAAACGATGTCCGGCTTCACAACCACCGGCGCAACAATCTTCACCGAAATTGAAAGTTTGCCGCGCGGGATTTTATTATGGCGCTCTCTAACTCACTGGATGGGCGGCATGGGGATTATAGTTTTAAGCCTCGCTGTGCTTCCGTTTTTGGGAGTGTCAGGAATGGAGATGTATAAAGCCGAAGTTCCCGGTGTTACGGCCGAGAAAATCACGCCTCGCCTTCATCAGACCGCTATACGATTGTGGGGCGTGTATGTGGCGTTGACGTTCGCTGAAACATTTTTTTTATTTATTGGCGACATGAGCTTATTCGACGCATTCGCGCATTCATGTTCGACAATCGCAACCGGCGGCTTTTCGACAAAAAATAATTCGATTGCATACTTCACAAGTCCTTATATTCAGTGGGTGATAATAATTTTCATGTTCGCTTCGGGCGTAAACTTCTCTTTATATTTCATGCTGCTGCAAAAAAAATTTCGGGACTTCTTCAAAGACGAAGAATTGAAATATTACGCTCTCATAACTGTAAGCGCGGCTCTTGCGATGTCGATAGCTCTTTATGCGTCGGGAATGTTTCGCGGGATTGAAGACACATTGCGGCGAACGCTCTTTCATGTTGTCAGCGTCATGACGACCACGGGCTTCATAGTCGAAGATTATAATCTCTGGCCCGAATTTACGAAATTTATTTTTGTGATTTTAATGTTCATAGGCGCTTCAGGAGGTTCAACGGGCGGCGGCTGTAAAGTTTCAAGATTTTTAATTCTTGGTCGTCAACTTAAAACAGAAGTTTGGCGATTGCTTCACCCCCGTGCGGTCATCACAGCGCGAATGAATGGACAGCCAATCCCGCGTGGGACTTTGGAATCTTCGACGGCGTTCTTTACGCTTTACATGTGGCTGTTCATAATAAGCACTTTAATTACGACGGCATTCGGGATTGATGTTCTTACGGCGTTCACGGGAGTGTTGACGTGTTTGAGCAACGTTGGCCCGGGATTAAACGCTCTTGGCCCTGTCGAAAATTTTGCGTGGCTGCCGTCGTTTATAAAATGGCTGTTTTCGTTTTGCATGTTGGCTGGCCGTCTCGAACTCTTTGCCGTGATTTTGTTATTCATGCCCGGAACTTACAGAAAGTGAGAGACTTCTCGCTGGATTATGATAAAAAACGCTGATACTTTTTTCACATTCTCTCGCTAAAATAAGAATTAAAAATTTTAATGGAGCTGAATTTAATTTGAACTATGAAAATAAAAATGATGGTCGCCGTGTAAAAATTCCGGTGCGATTGCAGCTTGTTTCATTTTTTAGCGGAGCGGCCACAATGATCCTTGAGCTTGCTGGCTCGCGAATGGTTGCGCCGTTCTTCGGGACGTCCTTAATCGTCTGGACCGCGTTAATCGGAATCATAATGACGAGTTTATGTCTCGGCAACTGGCTAGGCGGCTCTGTCGCTGACAAGAACCCGAACGGAAAATTACTCGGTCGAATTTTAATGTTTGCTGCGATAATCATAGCCATAACCGCTTTCATGAGCAATTATATTTTAACGACGCTTCAAGATTTAAGATTAAATCTTTATATGTCTTCTGTCTTTTCGGCTGTGATAATTTTTGCGCCAACTAGTATTTTATTGGGAATGGTCTCGCCGTTCGTTGCGCGTCTTGCTATGCAAAACGTGGATTCTTCAGGAGCGGTTGTAGGTCGATTGTCAGCTTTGAACTCTGCGGGCAGCATTCTTGGAACGTTCCTCGGTGGATTCGTTTTAATTTCTCTTTTCCCGTCGGGCGTTATCTTGATGTTCGTTGCTAGTCTTGTAGCGTTGCTGTCAGTTTTGATTTACACAGGGACTTGGCGAAAAATAATTTCGTTTGCGCTCTTTATGTTGCTGTGCAGCGGAGCATACGCGGCTAAAACTTACGGGCTTCCGTTCTCGCCCGTGGGAGTTCAGATTGACACACGATATAATCATTTGTCCGTTGTCGAAAGCGTTGACCGACGCAACGGCCGAAGAGTTCGAGTTTTAATCACAGACCCTGACGCGGCACAGTCATTAATGTACACGGATCACCCGTCCGAACTTGTGAGCGAATACACGCAATTTTATGACCTCGCGTTTCATTACAAACCTGACACAAAAAAAATCTTAATGCTTGGCGGCGGAGGCTATTGTGTTCCTCGCTATCTGTTAGATGACACGAGCCGCGATATTAAAATCGACGTCGTAGAACTTGACCCGGGAGTTACGCAAGCTGCGCGAGATTATTTTAATTTGAAGGACGACCCGCGGCTAAGAATTTTTCACGAGGACGCCCGCACTTTTTTAAATCGCGCGTTTGAAGACGAAAATTTTGAACGCTACGATGCGATTTTCATGGATACTTTTTCTTCGGCGACTGTAATTCCGTTTCAATTAACAACAACAGAAACTGCTGCGCGCCTTCGGAAAATTTTGAATCCTGACGGAACACTAATCGTAAACATAATCGCTTCGATTTACGGGCCAAAGTCAGGAGTATTTCACGGAATTTATAAAGCGTTCTCAAATTCTTTTACCACGATGATGATTTTCCCTGCTAATGCTCCCGATCCGAAATATGCCTACGTGCTTCAAAATTTAATTCTTGTTGCAATGGGAGATACTGCTTCGACTGTTTCGCCAACACCGGGCGCAAAATTTTCAAAACTCCTCGCTCATCAGTGGCTAAAAACCTTCGCGCCTGATCCCAAGGTTCCGACTTTCTCTGATTCATTCGCACCAGTCGAACGCTACGCACTTATTCAACAAGACAAGCATTAAATAAAAATTTGAAAGGGCAGAAAAAAATTTATCATGGCTAATAAGAAAGACAAAGAACAAAATAAAGGTGTTATTCTCAAAAAAAATTATAGAAATTCGCTTGAGCCTATGCCACTCGTGCCGGCGTATATATTGCTGCCGTTGTGGTTGATCTCGATGGCGTTGCCGAATTTAATTTACTCGGGCGTCAGTTTTGCTGACACTTTGCATATTTTAAAATGGACGATAACGGGAGTGCCTGTCGCGATTGCGGCGTTTGTTGGCGGAGCGCGACTTGCGATTTACGGGGCCAAGCGCGTGAAAATAAAAATCGACATCTTCGCGATAATTTGGGCAGTGATTTTAATTTATTGCTTGTTACAACCGTTTTGGATAGATTTGAAATCGCCGAATGCTTTTGCTTTAGAGATGACGTGCTTTGCGACTATATGGGCGTTTTATGTGATTACGGTTTCATCTTTTCCAGGTTGGGGGCTGCGTTTCGTTCTGCTGCTTGGGAATCTCAACGCGTCAATTAATATTATGTTCGCAGAACTTCAGAGCAGAGGTTTGAATAATCTTGAATTTCTTCGCGGAACAATTTTTGAAGACCTAATAAGCAAATTAAACACGGTGATCCTGCCGACGCCGGGCTTTTATATTGGCAACACTGCGCAGCAAAATATGTTCGGAATGTGGCTGGCGATGTCGATTGTAGGAGCGACGTATTTGTTTGTGTATGACTTGTGGAAAAATTCTCCCGACGAATCCGGTAAAAAAATTTGGTTGCCTGTTGCGAGTTTGATTCTCGCGGTTATAAATTTCAAATTCGCGTTCGCTGATTCGATAACTGTATGCGCCTTCATTGGAGCAATATTTTTAATTTTGCCTTTTATTTTCGCGTGGCGATTTGGAAACAAGCTTCATTTATATTTATCCGTTGTTGCGTTGATGGCTGCGGGCTGGGGCTTCTGGGGTTTAATGAACTCGACGAGCCGTTCGGCTTTCCTTGCGTTAAATGGTGGTCTGTTCGTGCTATTCGTGATAGCTGCGCTAAAATTTAATCGTCATTATGTAATTCGCTGCTTGGCGGTCGTGGCTTTATTATCTGCGGTCTTCTGGGCATCGTTCTATCACGGCAACACGGCGGAGATGATTGTGCAAAAAACTCAAGACATTATTGAAAATTATCAAACTATAGGTCTACGTCGAGCGATTTGGGCAACGTCTTACGGAATGCTCTCAACAAATCCCAAGGGTGTTGGGATAGGTCAATATAAATGGCATTATCTCGAAGGTCAGCGCGAAGCCTTCAAAATTTTCGACAATGCTCCGTGGATGGAGTGGCAGTACACGCACTGGGCACATAACGAATTTCTTCAATTTTTCTGCGAGGCCGGCTATGTTGGCGGCGTGATGTTCTTAATCATGTATTCATTTTGGTTTTTCCCGGCTCTTGTCGGCTTGCGGCGAAAGCGGGAAGTAGATATTAACGCCGTGTGGGGATTTGCGCTTGCGTCAGTTGTAACATTCGCGGCGATTTTCACAAGACCGTTCCACAGAATTGAAAATATGGTTTGGATCACGCTGGCTTTCGCGATGTCTAACCGTGAATTTTTCCCAGAGCTGAAATTCAAAACTGACTTCGATATTTTAAAATCGAATTTCTTAGCGCGACTTGTCGGTATCGTATGCATAGGCGCGTCCATAGCGGGCTGTGTTTATATTTCGAGCGGGATTTATGGAAATTACGTTCTTCGTCAAGCACTTTCAACTAATCAAGCGAACGTTCAAATGTATCTGCTTGAGAAGGCCGAGAAGCACCCGATCGTTCACGAAGACGCCATGCGAAATATCGCGCATCATTATTTACAAATTGGTGAACAAACTGAAGACGTGAGTTTAATCGCGCAAGGTTTCAATTTACTTTGGGAACAATTTAACCACGAGCCTCACTCCGAAGACATTAGCAAACTTTTGAGTTATGCGCAGCGTTTTCAAGTTTTAGGTGTCTTAAAAGAAATCGCGAGTTATTTCAAGCCCGGCACGTATCATTTGCAGCGCGTCCCGCAAACTAATTCTGACGGAACAAGAATTAACGCTTTGATGTTAGTCAATGGCCCCGGCAGCGACGATGAGTAAAAAGGCAAGACAGGCTTTTACATTAATAGAAGTCCTCGTTGCCGTCATGCTTACGGGAATGCTGACGACATTGGCCCTCGCGCCCGTGGCTTATGCTGTTCGTCGCGTCGTTGAAACTCAAAACGAATATGCTGACGTGTCGGCGCTATCTCGAACAATGAATTTTATAATTCGCGACTTGTCGTCGGCTATGCGACTTTCTTCAAACGTCTTGACGATAGTCGATCATGATGCAATGGGCGGCAATGCTGAAGACGTTTTGATGATTATGAGCACGGCGCCGACTGTTCAAAATCTTCCGTCAGGGACAATCGTTTATAAAATCGCTGAAGGCGGGATCATGCACGGAGATGTTTTGCCTGGGTTGTATCGTTGGATATTTCCTGGCCAACTTCCAAATACAATTAAATATGAAAATCTTGACCCTTCGGAAGGTCAACTTGTGCTGCCGGGGATAGATTTGTTTTCAGTCGAAGTCCCTAAAGGTTCGCACGAAGACGAACGCGATAAAGAATACTCCGGCGCGTTGCCAAAGGGCGTTTATATAAAACTTGGACGCAATATAAAGCAGTCTAAAAGTCTTTCATCGAGTCTTGATAAAAATGAAAAAAATTTTAACGAACTTGAATCTTTTATATCGCTCCCGTGAGAATAAAAAGCGGGGTTTTGTTTTAGTCAGCGTCATGATGTTGGGGCTTATGCTGATTTCATGTGCTACGGCCTTCGCGTGGTTTGTCCGAATGCAAGTTAGGAGTGTCGGACGTGAAAGCGCTAATCTTGCAAGCCGAAGTATGGCAACCGTCCTCACAGACTCCGTAATGAAAATCATGGCTGATTTCGCTTCACAATATGATTACGACAGTCCCACGCAAGATTGGTATAAGCCGCTCGTTATTCCGTTTCCGGATTTAGGAATTTGGGTGCTTCAGGTTACGCCGCTCGATGACAAAATCCCGATCCGAAATTTATTTTTGCCCGACGGCAACACGATACGCCACGAAATTGAAGAGCCGTTTCAAAATATGCTCGATAAAATGCAAATTCGTGCTTTAGAATTGTCTTTGTTGGATTTCATGGACCGCAACACCCGTCCGCGGGTCGGTGGCATAGAGCGAGAAGAATTTATAAATCGTGGGCCTTATGACATTTCCGAATTTTTAATTTTAAGTCCGGATATAACGCCCGGCGTTCTTTATGGTCAAAATGGCGAACTCGGTCTTGCGGACTACTGCACGATTTTTAGCGACGGGAAAATAAATCTCAATGTCGCGCCCGTTCACGTCATGGAACTTTTGCCCGGTCTTGACGTCGGAGGACTTGCGGAACGTATTGCGGACGTTCGCACTGAAGAGCCGATAAAGAGTTTAAGCGATATTCAAACTTTGCCCGGCGCTTCGCCACGAACAGCAACACTTTTGACGAACATAGCAGGGTTTAAGAGCCGATATTTTCAAATTAGAATTGAAGCTCTCGAAGACGAAGGAGGAACTTCATTTAATATAATATTCGATAGGACTACAAGACAGATAGTAAGATGGGAAGAAACTTAAAATAAATGAAAAAATTTGACTTCAGCAAAATAAATTTTAATATCGCAGGCAAGTCCGGCGGCGAAACTTTCGAGAACACGGAATTTAGAAGAATTATTGAGAAGCGAGAAATTTTTCGCGACAGAGACACAGGCGCTAAAGAAGAAATTATTAATAAATCAATCCGGATTATATCTTCAAGTTTAGCGGCTCGAAAAAATTTTATAACTCTCGTCCCTATGAAATCGCTTTCGTTTGAAGATTTTTCTTTTCCGTTTTCAAACGCTACAAAAATTCGCGAGGCTTTAAGACTTCAAGTTATGCCGTTCTCGGCGGCGGGAGAGCTTGAAATTTTCCCCGTCGTTGTTTCAAAAGTCGGCCGCGGCGTTGAAGGCGTCGTTTGGTACGTGTCGCCAGAAGAACTTGAGATACCGGCAGTCCCCGGCGGAAATAACAAAGTTTGGCCCGCGCCTTTGCCGTTTATATCGAAATTAAAAAATTACGGCGGCTCCGGCGTTACTATGTGGATCGACGAAGAAAATATTTGTTCGATATTGTGGCAACAGAATAAGCCTATCTTGTCGCGATGGCGGCGCGTCTCTAACGGCGCTCAAGAAAAAGAATTAGCGTGGTACGAAAATTATTGTCAAACTCGCGAACTCGACCGCGGAGGCAATTTTATTTTGAACGCCGGCGGCGATTACGATCCCGAACCTGACGAAGAATTTATCGAGATGATTACGGAAAGTGTAAAAATTTGTCCGTGGCTGTCAAACGTAAATCTTTCAAAGAAGGCTATCGAAGGCGAAAGAGACCTCGCGCGCACTGTTCAGTTGATGACGCGGGCGGCTTGTTGGTTACTTGCACTCGGAACTATAACCCTTGCGACAAGTTTTTTGAACTTAATTAATATTGACCGTCAGGCAGAAAAAATTCAAACTCGTTCCGAAAATTTTTATCGTCAAAATTTTGACCCTCAACACACGGGCCGAATTTCAAATCCTGTAACGCTCGCACGAAATAAAATTTCTGAAATTTCAGGCGTAGGCAACGACGGACACCCGCTCGAAGAAGTTCTTGCGGACATGGGCGAAATTTTCACAAACGACAAAAATCTTAAAATCACTCTCGACACAATCCGCTATAACGGCGAAGGCGTCGATTGCACAGGTTCGGCTCCGGACATGACCACAGTATTAAATTTTCGTAGAGCATGGAACGATTACGCCTCGACCGTTCAAGTCGATAATACACAGTTTGTGGCGGGCATTGGTTATCGTTTCGATTTGCGCGTTAGGTGGTGAGAACGATGGCAATAAATTTTGATTCAATCTTAAATAACGCTCGCAGCATCATTCGTGGCGAAGCTCCCGGTGCTGTGAAATTTTTGGCGGCGGCCCTTATGATGTTGACCGTGTGGGTCGGCGTTTCTTTCGTTCATGGCCGAATGGAACAAAGCAAAATCAAACTGACCACGCAAGAAGGACGTTGGCGGACTCTTTTATTATTGGCTGACGAGTATAAAGCGCTAGGCCCGGATCAGCGCAGAAATCCTTCAAGTGGGAATGTCGATGTGCCGGCGGTGTTTGCTCAAGTCTCTGAACGAATGCAGCTAGGCAGCCGCGTCAACAGAATTACGCCCGACGGTAGAAATCAATCTGTCGAGATTAACAGGCTATACGCCGAAGAACTCGCTGAACTTCAAAAGCAACTTGCTTCGCGTGGCGTTCGATTTATAGCAGCAGAGCTTCGAGCGCTCCCGGCCGGCAACGAACGATTAATGACAATCTCGGCGATAATCGGACCAATAAATTAATAGTTAGGAGTGATCCCGGTTTTTATGAAACGATCTTTTGTAAACATAATAAAAATTTTATTGTTCGTGATTACGTTCTCATGTGCGTTTTATTACTTTCTTGAATGGGACACGCTCGGACGCTTTGCAATGTCGATGGCTCATTCACGCCTTGAACGTCAAGGAATGAGATTAAATTATTCTGACGTAGCTGCCGAACAAGGAGGCTTCACGGTCAACAATCTAGCTTTAAGCGGCTCGGCGAATGTCTCTTTGAGTTCCATAACTATAAAACCACAACTTGCAGCAAGCGTTTTGAACTTAGCGCCCGTGTGTGAAATTTCTTTTCGTGGCGCGAACGTCCGTCTCGGTCAAGTTTTGAATTTTGGCGACGGAGGATTTTTATTGACGGCTGGCCGCAATGAAATTTTGCTTGAAAATCTTGAGACTAACGGGAACTTCGCGCTTAATGGATTCTTGACCGTCAATTTAGCGACAATGAAACTAGGACGCACAGAAGCTAGGCTTGACGTTCCGGCAACATTCGAGCAAGGCATGGGAATGCTTCAAAATTTTTTGCCTTTAGTTCAAGACGGCGGCAAATGGTATTTAAGAAGACAGTGAGGAATTTATAAATATGTTTGAACGATTTAAGAATTTATTTTCAAATATAAAAATCTCGCGACAAAGTAATAATCAAGCACGCTATAGGCCCGTCAATGAAGCTCACAGCAGCAAAGTATATACGCTATGGCTCTTAGTCTTGCCAGTTTTGTGTGGCTTCGTTTTAGGAAGGCTTGCGAGTTCAGCTCTTGGCATGGGCCTGACGGCTTTGACGAGTAATGCCGGTGTCGTTGACGCCGCTGTAACAGGATTTAGCGAGCGCGCAGCAGCGACTGAAAAGCAGCGCGGGCTTGATGGTTTCCTTGCGACAAATCCTTTTCATATATCAGCGCGCAAGGCCGAGACATCAGCCACTAAAGAAGAACAGAAGGACGCTGAACCGCCCGAGCCTGAATCAAAACTCGAAGATTTAATTTTGCGTGGCACTCTTCCCGGTGTAGGGGCATGGGTCGAGAATAAAGGAAATTTATCTTTGTTGCTCGTGGGCAAAGAAATTGAAAAATATAAAATGACGAGCGTCAAATATAGCGAAGCCGTCTTTAGGCGCGGAAAAACTTCAATCACGAAGTACATCACTTACGGGCCGTTGGCAACAGCAGCTAAACCCGCCGAAAAACCAAAAGCAACCCCTGCTCCAACTCCAAGAGCGCAACAAACTAACGCGGGCAATATAGTCGCAGCGACTACGGACGGTCAAGAAGGACAAGTTTCAAGCGAGACAGTTAATCAGCTCGTTCAAAATCCGTTCGATGAGCTTAAGCGAATTAGAATCAGACCCAACGACGCCGCAGGAGGTCTTGAAGTTCAATGGATTCAGAATGATAGTATATTGAAACGTCTCGGAGTTCAGAAAGGCGACGTTATCCGCGCTGTCAATGGAATCCCGTTCACGAATATGGGCGATATTGCAAACTCGATTAACTCGCTAATGAACAGTGAACGCTTTGACGTCGAAGTTACTCGTGACGGGAAGCCCGAAGCCCTTCGTTATGTCGTTAGATAGAAAACGCGGTTTCACGCTGATGGAAGTTCTAATGGCGACGGCCATAGCCGGACTTGTAATTACGGCGGGCTTTCGTTTAATCGGAATGTCTTATCGCTTGATGTCAGAAATCGAAGGCGAGCGGCTCTTAATTGAAGCAGCGCGGGAGATTTGGCTACGTTTTAGAATAGATGAAGACATGCCCGACAATGGAACTGACGACAAAAAAAATATAAAATGGCAGTCTGAAAATGTTTCAGTGCCGGTCGATGACTATGAACTTAAATATAAACGCGTAACGATAAGCCTACCGGATAATCGTTCGACGGTGATATATGTTGCTGAATAGAATTTTTTTGTAGTATATTTATAATTATGAAAATGATTGTGCTTGGATAACAGGAGTGGTATGAATTTGAATTTTAGAAAACTTTCACTACTTTTAATTTTTACATTGATATTAACTCAAAATACGGAGGCTGCAACGCGGCGCGCCCGAACTGCTACGACCCCAGAGCCGGCGGCAAATCCTGCGAACGTCAACACTGGCGGCGAAACAATGTCAGCAGAAGACGAACAAAACTTAATCGAAGCTGCTAAAGCCATGAAACGTTCTGGACTTATACAATTTAATTTTAAGGATATGGATTTAGTGCGCTTCATGCGATTTATGTCAGAAGTCCTTGATGAAAATATTATCGTTCCGCCGAACGTTACAGCGAAAATCACGATTATATCGCCTCACCCGGTTACTATTCGTGAAGCTCGCGAGATTATGTTATCGACGCTTCAAATGTATAACTTCTCGCTGCAAAATATGGGAAGTTATTCAATCGTTCGTCAGGGCGGTGTTAGTCCTTCTCCCAACGTTTATCGAGGACGTTCCGGCCCCGGCTTCGGCGAACAGACAGTAACGTATATAGTCCCGCTTGATTATGTCAGCGTCGAGAGCGTCATTCCGGCTTTGCAGCAGTCGCTCGGGCAATCAGTGATAGCGCTACCGGTTGGAAACGGACGCGACATTATGCTTCAGGGACGCGCCACGGACGTTAATAAAGGCGTTCAGCTCCTTCGCACGATGGACACGCCTCAAAGCGCGCGAATCAGTCGGACTTACGAGCTTCTTTACGGCGACCCCGCGACAGTCGCTGCTCAAGTCAACGCTATAGCACAAAATAACGGCCCTCTTCAAGGATTGAACGCTATCGCCGACGTTCCTAGCAAAAAAATTATTTTAATCGGAAGTCGCAACGCCATCGACAACGCCGTAAGAATGATTAAAGAACTTGACGTCGATTCCAAAATAGGAGATTTTCATATTTACAAATTGCAAAATATCGACGCAACTATAGCTTCTGAACAAGTTGCGAAAGTTTTGGCTTCGACTGCGACAATGTTGGGGGCAGACGCAGCGAAATTCCCGGCTACTGTTGTGCCTGACGTCGCTACGAACAGTTTAATTTTTGCAGCTACACAAAGACAATTTGATTCACTCGTGCCGATTTTGCAGGCTATTGACGTTCAGCCGCGGCAAATTTTGTTGCGCGGATTCATCGCTGAAATTAACGTTACTAATCTTGAAAACAACGGCATAGACTGGTCAATAGTCGGCGGTCAGATGTGGGACGATTTATTGCTAGGCGGCAACGTTCAATTAGGCGAAAGCTCCGTGCCTTCAACGTTCATGACGTGGTTCAATGATTTATCAAAGCGCGAAGAACTTTTAGACCGCAACGGCTCCACTTACACCGTAACGAACTATAACCCTATGGCTCTCATGTACGCAACTATAGATTTACTTCGCAAGTATGACGCCGTTAATATTCTTTCTGTACCGCGCCTGATGTGCACGGATAATAAAGAAAGCTCGTTCCAAGTTGGTCAAGTTATCCCGGTCTTGAAGGGTTCGACTTCGGATTTATCTAATCCAAGCGCTATTCAAAGCAACTTCGATTACAAAGATACGGGCTTGACACTCACGGTAACGCCGCATATTCGTTCGGGGAATCTCGTAGCGATGGACATTAAGCAAACTACCGAAGACGTCATGAGCGCTGCCGGCGATCCAACACCTAGAACTTCAAAGCGCGAAGTTAATACTTCAGTTGTCGTTGGCGACGGCGAAACTATAATTTTAGGCGGCATGATTAAAGAAA
This sequence comes from uncultured Synergistales bacterium, assembly GCA_905236605.1. Classification (GTDB taxonomy): domain Bacteria; phylum Synergistota; class Synergistia; order Synergistales; family Aminobacteriaceae; genus JAFUXM01. Next base: position 20,752 of record CAJORD010000035.1, read on the forward strand.
CAGAACGCTCTTTGAAACGAAGGACGCCGGGACTTTCATATATCCCGTTAATCGGAGGTTTGTTCCAAAAAATCTCGAAGCAAAAAGAAAAAGTCGATTTCGTGATTTTCTTGACGCCTCAAATAATCGAAGATCCGGTCGAAATGCGACAGGCAACAATGCAAGCCGCGGGATTCTCGAATCAGTTTGAAGCTCGTTCGCAGAAGAAAGCGACTGTCAGTCTTGACGTCGTAAGCCCGATCGAATCTGACATTGACGCAAGATTTAGAGAGATGTATCAGAAGAGTTTGAGGAGAAAATAAATGGCGGATATTAAGCAAACTTTGCCGCCGCTTCCTGACGCTAAAGAAGTTTCAAGCCTTTTACCCGACGGTATGGGGCTTGATATTTTACGTCAAGCGCGAATTGTCCCGTTAAGAATTGAAGACGGCGTTTTGATAGTTGGCGCTGTGAATTTCGATTCTTGGAATAAAGCTCAAATGTTAGGAACGGCGCTCGGCTTTCCGATCGATTTAGAGATCCGCGAAGAAAAAGAAGTCAGTGATTTATTACGAACTCTTTACGATTTACGAAGCGTAGCAGCCGACGAAGCAGCAAAAAATATTGAAGGTATTGACGATATCGACGACCTGACCCGCGAAGACGTTTTAAGCGATTCCGTTGATGTCCCTGTTATACGACTTGTAAACGGTTTGTTTGTTGACGCTTTAAGACAACGCGCTACTGATATTCACGTTGAGCCTTACGAAGATGAGGTTTTAATCCGCTTTCGCATTGACGGAGTTTTGCAGGATAGATTGAGATTGCCACGCTCAAATCAGGCACCTTTGACGAGCCGTATTAAAGTCATGTCGCGAATGGATATAGCCGAACACATGGCGCCGCAAGACGGACGAATTGGAATAACGCTAGGCGACCGCGCTGTAGATATTCGTGTTGGACTTGTACCGACGCAATACGGCGAACGAATTGCAATGCGTTTACTTGACAAAGGCCACGGCCTGATGACGCTCGAAGATTTAGGAATGGAAAAACGCGAGCGCGACATCATGGACGATTTAATTCACAGACCTCACGGAATGATTTTGTTCACGGGGCCTACGGGGTCAGGTAAATCGACAAGTCTTTATGCTATCTTGCAAGCTCTTGCACGGCCCGAAGTCAACATAATCACAGTTGAAGACCCTGTTGAATACGACTTGCCTAGCGTCTCACAGATTCAAGTTAATGAGAAAGCCGGCGTTACGTTTGCTTCGGCGTTGCGTTCGATTTTGCGACAAGACCCCGACATCGTAATGATAGGAGAAATGCGCGACTTTGAAACGGCTCACATCGGCGTTCAGGCTTCGCTCACTGGACATTTAGTCCTATCGACACTTCACACTAACGATTCTATAAGCGCGATTATCAGACTTGTTGACATGGGCATAGAGCCTTATCTCGCTGCAAGCTGCATGATTGGCACAGTCGCTCAAAGACTTGCGCGTCGTTTATGTCCTCATTGTCGCAAAGAAATCGCTCCGCCCGTCATGATGGCCAAGCAAGGATTAAAGAGAGCCTTCGCGCCCGTCGGGTGTTCGCAATGTCATAACACAGGCTATCGAGGACGTGTCGGACTTTATGAACAGTTCGTGATTAACGAGGCCATTCAAGAAGCGTTCGTAAGTGGTGCGCCGGCGTCAAAGCTGCGCGACATAGCAAGAGAGAGCGGTTTCAAAACTCTCTGGGAGATTGGATTATCGGCCGTTCAATCGGGCCTGACGTCGCCGGACGAGTTAGCAAGAGTTGCAGGAGAAGATTAAATGCCATATTTCAGTTATTCAGGTTATGACGCTAAAGGCAAAAGCACAAAGGGCACCGTCGAGGCCGCGTCATCTATGCAAGCCGTTGACAAACTCACCGAGCGCGGGATTGTAGTTGTTGATGTTAAAGTCGCAGAAGAAAAAAAAGGCGGTAAAGTAAAAATTAAATTATTGCCGCTCGATCAACATATTTTCTTTTGCAGAAGCGTCGCGTCGTATTTGAAATCAGGTTTGCCACTCGCTGACAGCTTGCGGATTATGTCGAAGCAGACGCGCGACAAAATCATGAAGCCCGTTATCGAAAAAATTTTGGCCGAAGTCGAAGGCGGAAGAAAATTTCACACGGCTTTAGCAGAGTCCGGAGCGTTTCGTGAAAGTCTTTGGCGCGTCGCTGAATCAGGTGAGCAAAGCGGCACTTTAATTTCTGTTTTAACGGAAGCCGCCGACGAGTTCAAACTCGAAGACGATTTACAAAGAAAAATCCGCGGTGCTATGACTTATCCAATAATAATGATGATTGTAGGAGTCGGTGTCGTGTCGTTCATGATTACTTACGTAGTTCCAAAAATTTCGGACTTGTTCGCGGATATGCACCAGACTTTACCGCTTCCAACACGAATTTTAATCGGCTTGTCGGACTTTCTTGTAAATTACGGTTTATATTTAGTGCTGGCTTTGTTGCTCGGTTATCTATACATGAAACACAAGGGCAAATCTTTGACGTTCCCCGGCATGAAAGGCATCAGGGACCAATTAAGCCTCGCGCTCGTGATGTCGCACATTGCAACGTTATTAAAGTCAGGAATTCCGTTAGTGTCAGCATTGAAGATGGCTTCGTCAATGGATATTTATAAACAACGATGGCTAGATGCCGCCGATATGGTGAAGGCCGGTCATAAATTCGACAGAGCGCTTGAAAAAATTGGAATGCCTGAAGAAACCGTCGCAGTCGTTCGAGTAGGAGAAATGGGCGGCGACCTTCACGGCGCTTTAACAAACGTCTCCGACCAATGCCGCGAAATGGCCCAAGCTCGCATGGAAAAACTTTCTACGCTGCTCGAGCCAATTTTAGTTTTGTCGCTAGGATTGTCAGTCGGCTTTATCGTGCTTGCAATTTTGACGCCAGTCTTTAATCTTGCGGGTATTGTGAAATAATTTTGAATCTGTCGGGGTGAAGCTGTTTTTCCGAAGGCTCTGCCCCGTCAAGATAGCCCAGCAACACGAAACACCGCGCAATATAACCTTCAGGAATTTCCCATTTAGATAAAAATTTTCTCCCGTCGCTATTGTCAAAAGTTTCTTCCCCTCTCGCTATTATGCACGACGCTAGACCAAGCGAATGAGCCATTAATACCATGTTTTCAGCGCAACAGAACGCGTCAGGGACACTGTAAAGAAATTTTTCCGGCCCAAAAATCACACAGACGCTAGACGCACCGTAAAATCCTGATTTTATATTAGGGTCGTCGATGATACTCGGCTGCTCGTCAGAAACATAAGCACCAAGAAGCGCAGAGCGATCGAACTTTGCTATATTTAATTTTCCAATTTGTTCCGTGAGTTTTGAATCATGAACGCCAATTATAATACTTCCTTGACGGCCGCCGGCGTTAGGAGCGTGAAGCCCAGCCATGATAACTTTCTCAAGCTCTTCGCGTGTAATTTGTTTATTCTGATATTTCCTGATTGAGCGTCTTGTTTTAATTAATTCCATTAAATCCATGATAAAAAATTAAATCTCCTTCCAGCATTGAGGGTCAGGCGAATAAAAATTTCCGTTTGTTCCTTTCGCGACGGCGGGACAACCTCGACAATAAGCAAGCAGCTCGCACTTTGAACACTTTTCAAATTTTTCAAAATCTCGATAGCGTTCCATTTCGTTGAGCCATAAATCAGAAAGTTTATTTTCAAGAGCATTGCCGACTTTGCTGTCTTTTACTCTTCGGCAGGCGTAAACATCTCCTGACGGTAAAATCGTTAAATGAGCGTTACCACAGTTGCAGCCGTCATAAATCATTCCAGGCTTTGCGTCGTCAGGAATTTTGAAATCGCCCGCTTCATAATCGTAAAGAGTCCATAAATGATCTTTGCGGTCAAAGTAAGTTTTACAGTTTTCTGCTTCGTAGACTTTGAATTTTTCGTCGCAAGTCCTTAAAAAATTTTTATACTCGCTCGGGGTTATGTTAAGAAAATCTCCGCGCCCAGTCGGACAATAACGAGCAAATGAAAAAATTTCGGCCTCGTGCTTAACAACTTCATCAATAACTTCGGGAATTTCATTTATGTTTATGCTTGAGACTGTTGACATTATAACCGAAGATATTCCGGCGTCGTTAATGGTTTTGATTTTTGCGAGCGTTAAATCGAATGAGCCGGGCTTTCTGAAAAAGTCGTGAGTTTTTTTCATGCCGTCGATTGAAAGCTGATATTTTTCACAGCCGAGGGCTTTTAATTTTTTGCAAACGTCGTCATCAATGTGAAAAGGATTACCGAGAATTGAAAAATAAATTTCGTGTTCATGAAAAATTTTTAAAAGTTCCCAAAAGTCCGGGTGAAGTATCGGATCGCCGCCGGTGATATAAAAATAAGGGATTCGTTCAAAAGTTTTGCAGAAGTCTAAACAGTTCTCGAAG
>CAJORD010000036.1 GCA_905236605.1 uncultured Synergistales bacterium
AGAACATCAGCCTTGGGTCGATGAAGCTTTTTTAGCGATTGAGAAGCCTATCTTGCTCGTGCCAGTTCCGTTGACTTTGTGCGAGCCGGGCTCAACCGGAGCAATTTTGAGATTAACAGCGGACGAGCCATTAAGAAAAAAAATTTTAGACATGGGCTTCACGGCGGGCGCAGAAGTTAAATTTGTCCGAAGCGAAGGCGAAAAATTTGTTTGTAAACTCGGCAGGCAGACAATCGAACTTCCTTTGAACGAAGCCGCTACAATTTGGATTCAACAACCTAGCAAAAATTAAAATAAAAAAACAGCCCTGACTTCACGCCGGGGCTGTTTAAGATTTTCGAGTGCTTTTGTTTCTGAATAAAATTTTTATTTCTTTGCTTTCAGTGCTGAAGCCAAGACAAACAGTCCGAAAATTCCAAGACCGCTGACATCACAGCCTGCACCGCTTGAACTTAGGCCTTTATTGTTATCATTTTCGACGTTATTTTTCGTGTCATCGGTCGGCGTTGTATTGTCAGCTTCTTGAGTTACAACGGGCGTGTATTCAGTATCTTTTTCCATGTAAGCCGCAACGTTCACGTTTCCTGAAGCAGGCACGCTGTCAATGACGTTGCCTTTGTCATCAACTAAGACAGCAGTTTTCGCATCTGTTGCAGTTGCTAGTTTGACCGCCCCGAGATTAGCGCTGTTGCCGTTATCAACGATCATGTAAATGAAAATTTTAGTTCCTGTCGCAAGACCTGTCAGACTGGAAGCCGGAATTGTGAACGTGTAAATCCCGTTTGTGTTGACCGTTTTTGTGTCGAGAACAACAAGGCCTTTCTGATTGCTTGGAATTACAGCCGAGACTTCATCATTCGTGATTTCGGACGTTTTTGACGTGCTGTTGCTGTCGGAAAAAGTTTTAATTTCACTCCTGACGTCCGTGGGCAAATTCGAGAAAATTTTTACAATTTCACTTACGATTGTCGTAACAGCGTTGTTTATGCTTTCAATGACTTCACTGCTAGGTGTTTCGGATTGGTTTTGAGTTATCGTGTTGCTTTCACCGCCACTTTCAGAAGAAACTCGTTTGGCTATGATAGCGTAGTTCAAAACGCCGTTTTTATGGCAAGTAATAGTTACATCGTTGGGAGCAGTATATGTAATTTCATCTCTGTCCAATATACCTGAGTAGAAGTCTTCGGCAACAAGTTTGCCATCTTGAACGGTATAATCCTGGGTGTCATCGTTAATCGTAATTCTGTATGAAGTTCCCGACTGAGTTACTTTTATATGGGCCACTGATGGAATAGTTTCATTTCCGGGATTATCCACCGAAACCACTCTCCAATTTCCTGTCATGCCAGTGAAATCCGTAGCGAAAGCCGTTGAAGCACACAAGACAATCATCAGTGTAAACAAAAAGTAGCACAGATATTTTCTAGTGCTCATCATGAATTAAAACCTCCTATAAAATATTTTTAGAAAATCGTGCACGACCATACACAACGCCCCCCGCTGTGCTATAATAAAATAGCAAAGGAGTAGCCAGATGCTTCTGACCGTGTAAATATCTATGCAAAAAATATTTTAGCACAAATCCTTTGCTTTTTCATTTTATCTTCATGAAAATTTCTTAAAAAAATCATAAATAAAAAGACAGCTCCTCAAATTTAGAAGCTGCCCTTCGTTTTTAGCCTTTCAGTTACAAACTAATTACTTGAAAGTTACAATCGTAACGCCGTAACCGCCTTCGCCCTCGCCGCCTAATCTGAAACTCTTCACATAATGCAAACGTGAGCAAAGCGCGTGAACTTCTCTTCGCAAAATCCCTTCGCCTCGTCCATGAATTACAGTTACGACTGAATGATTAGAACGATACGCGCGGTCAAGATAATTTTCTACGAGCGGCATAGCTTCACCAACTAACATTCCTCGAACCATGATTGACGACGGCACACTGTCAGCTATTGGCAGCTTGCTTGTATCGACAGGAGGCGCGGCAACTTTTGCTTTTTTGTCCGTGGCGATTAATTGCGATACAGGAACGTCAACCGACATTGGCCCCGCGGTCATATAAGCACGTCCGTTTTTGATTTCGTTAATAATTCCTACGATGCCGCTTCCGGCTATCATTGCAGTAACACCAGGAGCAGGTTCAAAAGGCTTCGGACTGTTTTCAATTTCGCGCTCTGTGCGTTTCTTAGTTCGGCCTTCAATGACGCTCTTTAATGTTTTTAGTTCACGTCGTTTCACGTTGTAACCTCTTCGAGCCGCGTCGCGCGCAGCTTCTTCCATGCTCTTAATAATTTCTTTTGAAGTTTCTTCGGCCTTGGCTATAAATTTTTCGGCCTTACGGTCAGCGGCCTGCATTATCTTATCGCGCTGTAAATCAATCTCCGCGACCCGACTTTGATAAGCCTGTTTCAAATCCTGCGCTTCTCTCATCGTAGATTGAAATTCGCGTTCGGCATTGTCTAACGCGGCTTTGCGTTCGTTTAATTCGCTCATGATGTCTTCGGCCGTTAGTTCGCGAGCGTCAAGCGAGGTCTGCGCAAGCTGCAAAACTTCTTCGGGCATTCCGTAGCGTTTCGCGATTAAAAGCGCGCTGCTTCGACCGGGGATCCCCATTAATAAATGGTAAGTCGGCTGAAGTTTTTCGATGTCAAATTCCATGCTTGCCGTTTCTACTCCGTCAGTCGTGAGGGCATATTGCTTAACGGGATTATGATGAGTTGTAGCCAACGTAACGCAGCCGCGCTCCTTTAACGTTTCCAAAATTGCTACGCCAAGCGCCGCGCCTTCGTGAGGGTCAGTGCCTGCGCCAAGCTCATCAAGCAAAATTAAAGAGTTGCTCGTAGCGTGTTTCAAGATGTTAATGATTTTTTTCAAGTGCGCGCTGAAAGTCGAAAGATTTTGTTCTATGCTCTGTTCGTCGCCAATATCCGCAAAAATTTCGTCGAAGTTGCCAATGACAGTTCCGTCACGCGCCGGGACTGGTAAGCCAAGCCACGCCATAGCGATTAACACGCCCGCGGTTTTAAGAGTTACGGTTTTGCCGCCGGTGTTTGAGCCCGTGATGACGAGAGTCGAAAATTTTTCGCCGCATTCTGCATCAATAGGGACAGCCTTGTCCTTCAACATAGGGTGCCGCGCGCCGACTAATCTAAAAAAATTTTGTTTCGTGAGTTCAGGAATTACCCATTTTTTATTGCGGATTAAAAAATCACACGTGCATAATAAATCAAAAGTCCCTATTACTCGCTCGGCGTTTATAATTGCGTTCTCACGGCTCAAAATTTGCCGCGTCAATCCTAATAAAATAATTCGCTCTTCGTCCTGCTCGTCTTTGGATTTAATTATTAAATTGTTGTTGACGTTTGAAAGTGCCTTCGGCTCCATGTAAACAGAATTTCCCGAAGCTGAACGCTCAACGGCAAGACCGGGGAAACGATTTATAAATTCCTGACGCACAAGCAACAAAAATTTTCCATCGCGCCACGATAGCGAACGCTCTTGCAACATGTTATTAATTTCTGCGTCCTCGAATAATTTTTGAGCAAGCCGCCGGCCCGTGCGCTTTAGATTTTCAATTTCTGTTCTTAAATTAAAAAGTTTTGTAGAAGCTGTATCAGCAAGCCGCCCGGAGTCTTCGATGACGCTCAAGGCTTCAAGTTCAGGAGTAAAATCTCTAATCCCACGCCGCAATGCGTCAACGCTTTTATAAATTTCGGGAATGTCGGCCAAATTTTCTCGAATTTGTCGCGCCGAGTTCAAGAGCAACCGGACTTTCAATAATTCTTCGCCGGATAAAATCCCGCTTCGTTTTGCGTTCGCGAACATGTGAGAGACAGGCTCAACACTCGCATTAAAATTAAATTCGCCGCGCGTGTCGGTCATGTCTAGCCATTCGCGCAAAAGTTTTTCACGTTCTTTTAATTTTTCAAAATTTTCTGCGGGCTGCAACGAGTCTAAAATTAACTCCCCTAATTCGCCGCGAAGATTTTCACGGAAGGGGAGCAAAGTTTTTTTTAGCTCAAGAGTTTCGATGATGTTTTCAGTAAGTCGCATTGTGATTTATTTTCCGCCCGTCAACGCCGAAAAATCTAAAACTCCCATCTGTGTCAAAACGTCCCGAATCGGCGGCCATACGAACGAAGCGCCTTTCATGCAGTAGCTTTGCTCAAGTGTCTCTTCAGGAATAACGCCCGGGAACGACGAAGCGACAGCGTATATAAAAACGATTATGCAGAAAGTTTTGACGCAGCCAATGACGACGCCCAAGAAATGATCCGTGATTGTCAGTTGCGCAACTTTGACGACGTAAGAGAGAACCGCGCCGATTATCGCAAAAATTATTTCGACGCCGAAGAAAATCACAACGCCGCAAATTATAGAAACTACAGTGTCATCGAGCGTCATTGACGGCAAAAAACGTCGGAACAAATCCACAGCGGGCGTAAGAAAATTCCACGCGCAAAAAATTGCTACAAAAAATCCAACGAAGCTGATAATTTCGCCGGAAAATCCGCGAATGAAGCCGCGCCATATAAAAAACACAAGCACGATTATCATAACGATGTCAAAAATTAAAGCGATACTTTGTCCCATTTTTTTCAAATCCTTTCTTGTTTAATTAGCTCCCTGTGGAGCGCGATAATATAAAATTTTTAATTCCATTGGCGAAACGGCGCGACTCAAATTTTCTTTCGCGATTTCACATAAAGAAATTAAATTCGGCTTTACTTGCGTGATTTCGAGTTCGGGCATCTCGATTCGTTCGGGGTCATCTGAAATAATTTTTGCGTCAGGATTTTCAGCGAGCCACGATTTTATAAACTCATGCGAATATTCGCCAGCGTCTAAAAAATTTTTTGCTTCAGCGTAAACAAAGCCGTGCCCGGCGTAAATTAAAGTCAAAATTTTTTCGGCTTCAACCGGCAGCGGGCCTCCCGCGTCATGCGCCAACATTTCAAGCGACAAAACCGGAATTATTTTCGTTCCCGCAGCGTACGCAACTCCCGAAGCATAAGCCGCGCCCACTCGAATCCCTGTGAAATAGCCGGGGCCGTTCGTCAACGCGACATAATCAATTTCGTTCCATGAAATTTTATTTTCGTTCAAAAGTTCTTCGACCATTTTAGGCAATTCGCCGGACTGTCGCCGCCCTAAATCGCGCTGATTAAAAAAAATTTCGTCGTCCGTCATTAAGGCTGCTCCCGTCAGTTTCAAGCAGCAGTCAATAGCAAGCAAATTCATAATTTATTAACGACCTCCTGCGCTTTTGAGCCTGAAGCAGAAATTTTTATTTCGCGTTCGGATTCGTTTAAAGCTGTCAAAGAAATTTTTATCACGTCTTTCACAGGCAAATTTTTCCAACGTTGTGGCCATTCGACAAATAAAACTGCGTCCGACGCTCCAACAAATTCTTCTAGGCCAAGCGCAGCAACACCAGTTTCTTCCAATCTATATAAGTCCGAATGAATTAAAAAAACTCCCGTCGGGGATTCATATTCATTAATCAGCGTGAACGACGGACTACGGACGCCGGAAATTTTCATAGCTTCACCGACGCCGCGAATTAAAACCGTTTTGCCAGTTCCTAAGTCGCCGTATAAAAGCACCGTAACGCCGGGCAAAATTTTTTCCCCTAGCTCTTGGCCTAAATTCAAAGTCTCTTGTTCGGAATGTGAAATAAAAATTTTGGAAGTGTCATTCATTTTCGGATTTTTTAGATTTCAAGTCTTCTTTCTTTTTTGCGCGCCGACGCATGACGACTCCGAATATCACGCACGACACAAAGAAGCATACAGCGACAAGCACAGCGCGAGGAATTTCTATATCTTTGCCCGTGGCGCGGCTCATTCCGAAAATCAAAACGCAAGCAAGCGCAAAGCTCAATCCGCTCATCAAGAAGCCGCGTTTTTTAATATTGTCAGTCTTGCGGATCTCTTCGTCCCAATCTACTCTATTTCTTCTCGTTGTTGTCATTTTTTGAATTTCTCAATGCGTTAATAATTTTTCTGATGGCGTCGGCAATTTCTGACGCTAGAACACCATCAACGCCTTCGCGCGCTAAATAATCTCCCGCCATTCCGTGAACAGTCGCTCCTAATACTGCCGCGTCGAAAGGCTCAAGCCCCATTCCTAAAAATGCGCCTATGCAGCCTGAAAGAACATCGCCGGAGCCTGGAACAGAAAGCGCAGGATTTCCATATTTAATTTCAAGAAATTTTTCGCCGCTCGCGATTAGCGTATGATGACCCTTCAAAACGGCGCAGCCCCATTTAGCTGAAAGTTCACTGACCGCGTAAAATCGATCTGCGCGAATTTCGTCGGGAGTTGTTTCTAAAAGTCTTGCGGCTTCGCCTTCGTGAGGAGTAATTACAGAATCCTTGCGCGCGGTTAAATCTTTTTGAACGGCTGCAAGAGCGTTTAAGCCGTCGCCATCGACTAAAATTTTCGTCGGCCATTCGCGCCACATTCGCGACGTTACAAGCTCCGTAGCGACACTTCGATCAAGACCTGGGCCAATGACGACCGCGTCAATTTTCTTTTGAGCCATTGCGAGTTCTTTCCAGCGGAATTTATCATCTTCGTAACAGTAAACAACTTCGGGCAAACGCGCCGCGCACGCTGCACAAACTGTCTGCAACGACAAGAGCGTAACCACTCCCGCGCCACTTCGCAACGCTCCAAGCGCTGATAACGCAGGGGCACCCGGATAACGTTCCGAGCCTCCCACGATTAAAAGCCTGCCGCGGTGTCCTTTGTGCATATCGTCAGGACGTGGCGGCAGTAAATCTCTAACTTTCATTTATTTAACTCTTACCATGTTGACAGGTTCTCGGCCCGCAAAGACAGCTTCAATATTTTTTATAACTAAAATTCCCATGTTCTTGCGAGTTCCGAAAGTGCCTGTTCCAACGTGCGGCATCAAAACGACGTTCTGCAATTTTTTCAAAGCCGGTTCGACTTCGGGTTCATGCTCGTAAACGTCAAGGCCCGCTCCCGCAATAACATGACGTTCGAGAGCGTCAGCTAGTGCCTTTTCATCAACGACAGGCCCGCGGGAAGTGTTGATTAAAATTCCGTCCGGCTTCATCTTTGAAAGTTCGTTCGCTCCGATTAAGTGGCGAGTTTCTGGCGTCAATGGCAAGTGAATAGACACAAAGTCCGAACGCTCTAATAATTCTTCAAGTCCGACGCGGCTAGCTCCGACGGCGTCAAGCGCTAATGATTCATGACGGCCATAATATAAAACTTTCATGTTGAAACCGAGCGCGGCTTTCTTGCCAAGATTTGCTCCGATTCGTCCTGCGCCGATTATACCAAGAGTTTTGCCTGTAACGTCGTAGCCAAGCATGAATTTTGGCGCCCATTCAAAAGTTCCAGTTCTTACGAGGTTGTTGCCTTCAATTACGCGACGAGCCGCAGCAAAAATCAAAGTCCACGCTAAATCCGCCGTTGCGTCCGTGAGAACGTCAGGAGTATTTGAAACGTAAATTCCTTTCGCATTCGCGGCTTTGACGTCGATATTATTAAAGCCGACTCCGTAATTAGCGATTAATTTCAAGTCCGGGCCAGCCTGATTAATTAAATCGGCGTCAATGTTGTCGTTTAACATAGTGATAACGGCTGCGTGAGTTTGAAAAGCGTTAATAAGTTCTTCGCGCGTCGAGAGCCTGTCTTCGTCGTTGCAATCATATTCGCAAATGTTGCCAAGTAGTTTCATGACGCTGTTGGGAAGTCTGCGCGTTACATATACTTTCTTGTTCATGATTTCTTACTCCTCGATTGTTACTTTTTTCATCACGACATCTTCAACAGGGCGATCGCCTCTGCCGGTCTTTGTGTGGCCAATCGCTTCTACAACTTCCATGCCTTCAATAACATGACCGAAGATAGCGTGATGACCATCAAGCCACGGTGTCGGGACGAGCGTTATAAAGAACTGTGAGCCGCCTGTGTTCGGGCCAGCGTTCGCCATTGAAAGAATGCCTTTAGAATCGTGCTTAAGTCCTTCGCCGAACTCGTCAGGAATTGAATAGCCGGGGCCACCCATGCCTGTACCTGTGGGATCGCCGCCCTGAATCATGAAATCGTCGATGACGCGGTGAAAAATTACTCCGTCATAAAAATTTTTCTTTGCTAAGTCAGCGAAATTTTTTACAGTGTTAGGGGCAAGGTCGGAATAAAGTTCGATTTTGAAATTTCCCATCGTGGTTTCAAAATTTGCAACCGGGCGTTTGACTTCACCTGCTGAAGCGGAAGCAGCCACAAACGGAAGCAGAGCTGCGCTGATCGCGAGAACTTCTAATAATCTGTGCATAAAATTTTTCACTCCTCAATAAAATTTTTCACAATGATAACACTTTCACTTAATTACAAGAATTTTTCTTAATTTTCAGTTGACAAGAATTTCGGGAGGGTGTTACTATACAACTTACTAACAAACACTTAAGTAAAACACGCAGTTAAAATTTTTAAGGAGGAATGATTAGTTTGTTCTCTTTCAATAAGAAGTCATTTTGTTGTTTGAGTTTAGCTCTTTCGTTTTTGTTTGTCTTCAGCGCGCTCGCTGGTGCTGATGTGATTTATATTGCCAGTGATGACTGCTTTGTGAATTACATTACGGACAACGGCGCGGGGACATTAACAGAATCTC
>CAJORD010000037.1 GCA_905236605.1 uncultured Synergistales bacterium
ATTCAACTCAATAAACCACATGGCATACCATTCCCATTTATCTGGAAATTTCAAGCAGTTTTCTAACATCTCTATATAAGCCGCTTTGAGTTCATCATCAGTTTGAGCCGAAATAAAAACTTCCATTTGATTTTGCGTTGCAGGATATATTCTGAGACGTTCTGTTTTAATCATACTTAATTTTATATTTGCGATTTCGTCTACAAATTTCGATTTGTCTTACAGCCAATCGGCGACTTTTTGTTTAGAACTTTTAGCCTGTGAGCCTCTTATTGCAAGAGCGTCAGCTTGAACATTCGCGCCGACACAAATTTTTTTAACGTCTCTCGGCATGTTTGCAAGTCCGGAGCCTTCATGAGTGCAGACAACTCGAACTGTCTTACCAGTGAAGTCAAGACCTTTCAACGCCGTTTCAATTTCGGGCGCGTAAGTTCCCCAGTAAATCGGACTCATTATAAAAATCGTATCGTAAGCTGAAATATCCGACAGCTTATTTTTAATTGGAGCGTTGCCGACACGTTTCTTTGCTTCCTGAATGCAAGTGTTATAGTCCTTTGCATACGGCACAGCAGGTTCGACTTTGAACATATCCGCGCCTGTAAGCTCTTTCACAAACTCGGCGATATATTCCGTGTTGCCCTTGTCGATATAACCGACCGCGTAATTTTCATCAGCGCGACTGAAATAAATTACTAATGATGACATTGTGAATAATTTCCTCCTTTATATATCTGTTGAAGCCGCGAGTTCCGTTTGAGTTTTGTAATCGGCGATTCGAGCTTCAAGTCTCTCGATTGTAGCACGTAAAGCCTGAGAGCCTAAAACCATTCTTAACGGCGCAGGTGTCTTATCGACGCTTTCAATAATTCTTGCGGCCATCTTAGCAGGGTCGCCTGGGGCAAGACCTTTTGATTTATCGAGCATGTTCAAAAATCCGTGGCAAGAATCATATTCGGGCATTAAGTTTGCGACGTGTGCGCTTCCGTAACGAAATTCTGTTCTCGCTCCGCCGGGCTCTACGATTGTTACGCCGATGTTAAACTGCACGACTTCTTGAGCGACGCTCTCGCAAAATCCCTCAATGCCGAATTTTGTAGCGTGATACATTGAGTTAGCAGGATAAGCGACTTGGCCGCCGTATGAAGAAAGCTGAATGATTCTCCCGCCGCCTTGCTTCCTTAAATAAGGCAAAGCGTCGTGAATTATCATTATCGAAGCCGTCAAGTTTGTTGCGATGATTTTATTGATGTTTTCTTCGTCGAGTTCTTCAGCGCAACCGAAAAGTCCATAACCTGCATTATTAACAACGACGTCAACGCGACCGTGTTTTTCAAAAGAATCTTTGACGAGTTTATGAACGGCTGGAACGTCCGTAACGTCTAAAATCTGACAATCAAATTTTTCGGGATACTTCTTGATAAGCTCCTGAACGTTCTTTGTGCTTCGTACTGTGCCGATTACGGTATCGCCCTTTTCAAGTAACTGCTTCGTCATTTCCAAACCGAAGCCAGAACTTACGCCCGTTATTAACCATGTACGCATTTTAGTTCCTCCTTAATTAAACCTTGAATTTTTCGTAAGCGTCATTAACACAGCGCAACGCGTTGAGACTTCGCGGATAGCCGATGAACGGCAGGCACTGCGAAATTATTTTGATTAAAAATTCTTTATCATTGCCAACTTTCATATTTGCAAGAGCGTGAGCCGTTAGTTGAGATTCACAGCCGCCTTGCGCCGAAAGATAACAGAAAGTAATCATCTCGCGCTGTTTATAATCAAGTCCTTTGCGCGTGTAATAGTCGCCGAAACAATTATCAGCCAGCCACAAATTAATATGTCTTGACTCCTCCGGGCCTGACTTCCAAAAATCGCGCATTTGCTCGCCGAATATTTCAACTTGAGCCTGCGTCCCTGCTTCGCGGCGGTTCTCTGTCGTCGTTGTAGATTGTGATTCAAGTGGCAAAGAAATTCCTTTAGCTTCAAAAATTTCGTTCGCGGTTTTCAAAAACGGAAAGACCCGGCCGATACCAAGATAAGCGACAGCCTGATAGACAATTTCTTTTATTTCGACGGGAGTAACTCCGAAATTCATAGCCGCCGGAACTAATGCGCGAAACTCATCAACGCCTTGACAGCCGAGCAGCGTCGCTAAGATTGCCATAAAGCGAGTTTTGTCATCAAGTTCAATTTGATTAATTACTTCGTCAAAAGCAAAATTATCAAAGCGTTCAATAAATTCCGGGTCTGTCTGTAAAAATTTAGACTTATAACCCGGGAACATTTTTTCATGAAAATTTTTAGCAAATTCAGAAATTGCCATGAAAAGTTTTCACCTCCTAAAAATTAATTAAGAAGATTATAAAATGTTAAACTCGTCTTTAAGTCAAGAGTTTATTTTTGGGAAGTGAACTAAGCTGACTCTCTCCCTCTTGTCAATGTTGCAGAGATTTTTGCTGCACTAAGTTAGGGGAGGTGTATGCCGCAAAGTGGACGGAGAATTAAAAGCCGCGCCCAAAATGGACGCGGTTAAATTTTTTATTCTTTGATTCCTCGCAGCCTTGCCCAACGTCGTTTCCAACGTTTTCGAGCTTCGAGGCGTTCTCCTAAATCTCTAGCTCCGACTCCGTAAACGAGATATAAAATTATTCCTGACACAATCATTATAAAGACTGTTGACGCGCAGCGACGTCCCGAAGCGTTTATGTTGTAACCTTCGCGGCCTTCTTCCATGGTCATATTTTGAATAATCATTGCGTAAGTTTTACCGTAAGATGATTGGAACGTGGCGCCCATGTCGTATTCAGTGAAGAGAGCATTGAAATTCAAAGCGAACACAGCAAGGACGCTTGGCAATATAATCGGCAACTTGACTTTCAAGAAAGTATAGACCGGCGACGCACCGAGATTTTTCGCGGCTTCTTCGAGTTCGTCATCCATCGCATAGAACGCTGCTTTAATCATTCGCAACGCGAACGGCAATTTTGTAACAGTATAAGCCATCACGATTAAAAATCTCACGTTCTCGCGCCAATATAAATTATTTCCGAACACGTACCAGACTTCACGATTAAAAAATATTCTATACGAATAGCAAATTAAAATCGTCGGCAACAACCACGGGAACAAAAGGCAACTTTCAGTTATAAAAGCGCGAGTTTTGTTTCTGTGTTTGAAGATATAAGACACCGCAAGCACAACGATGACGCAAGCAAGGGCCGCCGCAATCGCTGACATTATGAACGACAGGCGAATGCCTCCGACGGCGTCAGAATTTGAAAACACGCCCGAAATAGAACCAACTCGAGTTCTTAATCTTCCGCGCGAAGTCATGTACTCGTAATTTTGAGTGCCGAAGTAATTTATCAAAGTCCAGTCGGAAAAATTCAGCATCTTTGAACGAATTGCCGGATAATTCTGGAACGAGAATAAAATTATCATTACGACCGGCGTCATATAAATTACGAACAAAATATAAGCGTAAACATGCGCGGCGATATTCCAGAACGGATTATTAATTTTTTGTTTTACGAGCTTGGCTTTAGTTTTTGAAACTGAAAGATAATGTCCTTTTCGTTCGTAATGATTTAAGACGCTCAATAAAATTATTGTGAACGAAGCAAGAATAACGCTCAACAATGCCGCACGAGCCTGCGGGAAAGATTCATCAGCCGCGCTTGACCCTGCTAATCTGACTATTTCGGGATTAATTGAGTTATAGCCGAGCAAAGTCGGAGCAGACATAGCGCAAAGTCCTGTTATAAAAGTCATGACCGTTAAAGAAAACAGCGTCGGCAGCAGCGTCGGCATTACAACTTTGAACAAAACTTTGAAAGGACTAGCGCCTAAGTTTCGTGCAGCTTCGACAGTGTTGTAATCAATTCCGCGAATAGCATTTCTTAAAAATAAAGCGTGGTTCGACGTACACGCGAATGTCATTGTGAACAAGACCGCGTTAAAACCTGAAAACCATTGCTTATTCATCATCGGGAACATTTGAGATAGCCACGTGGTCATCATTCCGTTCGAGTCATACAAGAACTGATAGCCCGTAACGAGTGCCACGCCCGAATAAATTAAAGTGGTCATGTAGCCCATGCGAAGGACGTTCGCGCCTTTGATGTCGAAGTATTCGGTTAATAAAACGATACTGATTCCAACGATGTTGACCGTGATAACGAGAGCTACGGCAAGTTTCAAGGAGTTCCAGACGAACAGCGGCATCGTTCCGGCAAGGAAAAATTTCACGACGGCCCACGGCGAAGGATAGCCGTAAACGTCGCGAGTTGTAAAAATCGAAGCAAGAGTGTTCATGCACGGCAAGACCATGAAGCCCATGAACAAGTAAACGAACAAAACGAAGCCGAAAATTTTTAAGATTGTGCCCGCGTCGAAAGAAGAATTTTTATTCATGCGTCATCACTCCTTCTTGTATGACATTATGTCAGCAGGATTGATGATGACATTGACACTTTCGCCGGGGTTGTAAATTCTTACGCCGTCGTTTTTCTCGATGACTTTCAAAATTTGCCCGCCCACGCGAATATAATATTTTATGTAAAGGCCATAATATTCTTGACTTTCGATAACGCCTTCGAGATTGCCGGAGGAGTTTTCGCGGTCAACGTGGATTCGTTCAAGCCTGATGAAGTGATTTTGATCTTCAGGAAGATTCAAGCCTGCTGCGGATAATAGAACAGGTTCTAATTTGTTAATATCGCCAATGAAATTCGCGACAAATTCGGTTTTAGAGTGATTATAAATTTCGTTGGGATTTCCGATTTGTTCGATGACGCCTTTATTGAAGACCGCGATACAGTCCGAGAGCGTCAAGGCTTCTTCTTGGTCGTGAGTAACGTAAATTGTAGTAATTCCGAATTCACGCTGCATTTTTTTTAATTCGTTGCGAAGCTGAACTCTTAATTTTGCATCGAGATTTGAAAGTGGCTCGTCCATACAAATTATCGCGGGGCCTGTAACGAGAGCGCGGGCGATTGCAACTCTTTGCTGCTGACCGCCGGAAAGTTGGCTCACGGCCTTTTCAAGTTGCTCGGCGGATAAATCGACTTTTGCGGCAATGTCGCGAACTTTAGAATCGATTTCGGCTTTGCCTAATTTTTTAATTTTTAACCCGAAAGCTATGTTGTCGTAAACCGTCATCGTAGGGAAGAGGGCATATGACTGAAACACGATTCCGATATTTCTTTTTTCGATTGGTACGTGAGTAATGTCCTCGCCCTTCATTAAAACGGTGCCGCTAGTTGGCTCAATGAAACCTGTTATCGTGCGCAGCGTTGTAGTTTTGCCGCAGCCCGAAGGCCCCAAGAACGTGAAGAACTGACCTTCTTTAACATGAACATTAATATCTTTGAGGGCTTCAAACTCGCCAAACTTCACGAAGATGTTAGTAAGTTTTATCATGTTGGCTCACCTTTGAATTTATTTTGCGGCGATGGCTTCTACTTCACAGAGGACGCCTTTGGGAAGGGTTTTGACAGCGACGCAAGAGCGTGCGGGCTTGGAAGTGAAGAATTTTGCATAGACTTCGTTAAACGCAGCAAAGTCGTTCATGTCGGCAAGGAAGCAAGTAGTTTTGATGACGTTGCTGAAATTTATTCCGGCAGCTTCGAGAATAGCGCCGATGTTTTTGCAACTCTGCTCAGCTTGTGCGGCGATGCCTTCGGGGATTGCGCCTGTTTCAGGAATGATTGGAATTTGTCCGGACGTGTAAACGAAACCGTTGACTTCAAACGCCTGCGAATAAGGGCCTATAGCGCCCGGTGCTTTTGTTGTTGAAATGACTTTCATAAAAATATCTCCTTTGAATGAAAAATGATTAGTGATTATTATACACGTGCCCGGCGCGGCCTTTTACAAGAATTTATAATGACAAATAAAAAAGGAAGTCCCACATGAAAGTGAAACTTCCTCTTGTTAAATCTAAACTGGCAGTGGTCTGCTCTCCCGTGCGTACCCCGC
>CAJORD010000038.1 GCA_905236605.1 uncultured Synergistales bacterium
CGGAAAAGTTATTGACGAAAAAGTTTTGAAACGCGACGCCGAAAGATTTAACGATGCTTCTTCGTAAGTTGAATCTATTGCCTGCAAAACTCCGCTCAAAGTTAAAAACGCTATCGGAAACATTCCCATAGTTTGAACTAAAACGAGGCCGGGCAAACCGTAAATTGAAAAATTCAAGCCTATTACTCTAAGCCAGCGCGTTATTAATCCGTTGTTGCCGAATAATAAAATTATTGAAAGCGTCAACGAGAAGGGCGGCGAGATTACAGGCAACACGCCCATAGTCGAGATTAATTTTTTGCAAGGCGCGTTTGTTCGAGCAACCACGAATGCAAATAAAAATCCTACGAGCGTCGAGAAAGTCGCTGTCCAGCAGCCTAATTTCAAACTTCCCCACAATGCTGACATATAGCCTTCTGAATTTAGAATTGTCTTCCAGATCGAAAGAGAAAATTTCCCGTTTTCAATAAATGAAAGTCGCAGCGCCTCGAACAACGGATAAGCAACGAATACTAGGGTCATTAAGAACAAGCCCGCAAGCGCAAAGCCTACGATAGGATCGCGGCTAATCATTAATTGCCAAATTACGACAGCAAATAAAATAAACGCTCCTAAGAAAAGAGTGTTTAACATTCTCATGAAGCCTTGTTCGCCATCGGTGTTGAATGCAAAAATTAAAGCGCCTTCGATATCGTGAGTTTTAAGACTTACAGCAGGAGCAAAAAATATCGCCTGTTCTTCTTTTGTGCCGACTGTCCAATTTTTTGAAGCTCTGTAAATTTCTTCATAAGCTGCGTTATCGAATCCTTTTGAAAATTCCGGGTCTGTTGCAAAATTTTCGGTGAGTTTTGCTAAATCTGAATCGCCTTTGGGAGTTTCATTTAATTTTTCGCCCGGCATGGGAATTTCTGACACTAACGCGACTTTATATTCATTCGCTTCATCGGCCAAGCGCTTTAACCACGCGTCAACGTCTTCAGGCTCTGGATAACCTGCCGCGACTGTCTCGACTGTTCTACGCTGAGCCGCACGGGACTGTTTCAAAAATTCATCGCGAACGCTCGTATATATCCACGCGCCAACAAGAACAACAAAAAGCATCGTCAATAAAAAATTTATAAATCGTTTATTCAAATTTTTCCCTCCTTTTTATTCATAAAAATAATGAGGAATTAAGAAAAAATTCCTAACTCCTCACTTCCAATTTTTAACTGAAATTATTTTTCCGGTGCGGTTGAGATTTCTGCGTTCCAGCGTTCGAGAAGTCTTTCTTTATTAGCCGCGTCCCACTGGTCATCTTGATTAACAAGATTCATGTTATCAAGCGAGAAGCCTGTATCTGTCGGCGTAGCAAGTTTTGAAAGTGGAATGACGTACCAACGCGCGATTATATCCATAGCCTTCTGGCCAAGAACCCAGTCATATAATTTTTTCGCGTTGAGAGGATCGGGGCCATCTTTAAGAATCGACATTGAAGCGGTTTCAAATCCTGTTCCGTCTTCGGGGATAACGATTTCAATTTTCGCGCCTTCACGCTGTAATTTAATTTGGTCATGAAGATAGCCAATCGCGATTGGAATTTCGCCGAGAGCGCAGCTCTTGCCCGGTGCTGAACCTGAGCGCGTGAACTGTTCCACGGATTTTGAAAGCTCTTTGAAATATGCGAAGGCTTTATCTTCGTCGCCACCGTTGATTCTTATAACGGTCGTTATCATGTTGTAAGCCGTTCCTGATGTACTCGGGTGAGCGACGCGAACTTTCTTTGCATACTCCGGCTTGATTAAATCGGCCCAACTCTTCGGCATTGCGAGCCCAAGCTCTTTAGCTCTTTCTGTGTTCATGCAGAACGCTATCGGCCCGACGTAAAGACCTGTCCAATAATTTTCAGGGTCGCGATAACGTGCGGGAATGCTGCTGGCAACTCTCGAACGATAAGGCGTAGAAAGCCCGCGGAGTTTTGCTTCGATATGTTGAGTTCCGACACCGCCGACCCAAATTGAAGCCTGCGGATTTGCTCTTTCAGCTTCAAGACGCGCGATCGCTTCGCCACCGGAAAGTCTGACCCATTCGACTTTGATTCCTGTTTCTTCTTCAAAGGCATCGAACAGAGCCTTCGCTAACGGTTCTTCCATCGTCGTATAAGCCTTGACGACTTCAGCAGCAAAAGCCGAGCCGCATAACATAGCGACTAACGCAAGAGTAAGCGCGAATTTCTTCATAGTATGAAGACCTCCTGTTAATAAAAATTTTGAAAAAAGTTTTGAATATGTAAATTATATTACACGCAGCAAAAATTTTTTTCGAGGAGGCCGTTTTTAAGATTAGATTTGATGATTAAGTGAAAAGTTTTGCGAGAGCTTCGAGGACGTTATCGACTTGCGAAGAGTCTTTTACTCCAGTCTTGCACCATACGGCGAAGTGTTCGCAATTATTGAGCGCAAGATTATAACCGCCTTGTCCGATTCTGCTTCGGGCGCGCGCTACTGTTTCATCGCCGGAGTATAAATGATAACTCGCAGTCATTACGCGAAGTAATTGAATGAATCTCAAAAACTTATTCCCTCTGTAAGTGTTGCGGCTCATCATTGAAGCAATAAATTCTTGAGGTGTCGCTGGGAATGAACAAACAGAAAATTTTTCAGAGCCGTTCAAAAATTCTTCGAGCGAAGTTTCACGGACAACACCGTTAAAATCCTCCGGGCCGGTCTCGCCAGTGTAGTGTATCATCGTGTTTGAGGCTTTCACGTAAACTCCGAAATGACTGTAAAGCCCGCGATTTACTTTTATAACATCGCCGTTGTTAGCGTTTAATATCATAGTTCATATTCATGAGGCTGCGAATGCTCTCGACGTCGTCAATAATATTTGCGTCGCCGTGAATTGTGTGTTTAATCACGCTGCTTGCAACCGCGAAATTAATCATGTCCATAGGCTTATATTTATTCATCATTGCATATATCAATCCGCTCGCGAAAGCATCACCGCCGCCGACGCGATCCAAAATATTAAACGTGAATAATCTGCTCTCGAAAGTATGTCCGCCGTACCACATGAACGCCATTAAACTATTTTCGCTTCCCGTGTGAGCGTAACGGACGTGACGCGCAATGCACTGTAAATTCGGATAACGCTCAACGAAATTTTGAAAGATTAAATCTTGTTGTTCATAATTTGGTTGGAACGGCACATCGTCTTTTAGGTCGCCTTTTGAGTGATCGCCTTCGTCGCGCCATAAGTGATAAGGTTCGATTCCGAAGAGGACATCAACGTATGGAAGGCAGCGCGTGCAAAAGTCCCGGGCTTCTTCCCATGTCCACAGCGTGCTTCGGAAGTTGCCATCAAAACTCACGGTTAAATTTTTTTCGCGAGCTTCTTTTAAACATTCGAGAGTAAACTCTGCGCAGCTTGGCGACAAAGCTGGCGTGATTCCGCTCATGTGTAACCAGTCGTAACCGTCGAGTAAATCATCTATATCGACGTCATCAAAATCAAATTCTGTTATCGCGCTGTGCTTGCGGTCGTAAATGACTTTGCTGGGGCGAATCCCGTAGCCTGTTTCAAGATAATAAGTCCCGAGCCTGTGCGTGGGAGTTTCTTCGGGCGTGGTTAAGATTACGGGCGAGCAGTGAACGTCATTGCTTCGTAACATTCTAATTGCGCTTTTGCCTATGGAGTTGTCAGGGACGACGCTAAAAAATGTGCTGTCGATTCCAAGATTAGCAAGTGCGAGAGCGATATTAGCTTCGCTGCCGCCGTAACTTGCTTCAAAACTCGTAGCAACTCTTAATTTGTCGTAGTTGGGAGGTGTCAACCGCAACATGATTTCACCGATTGTTATAAATTTTTGCGGACTGACTAAATTTTTAGTAACAGGGTTGAAATTTTCCATTTTTAATTTTTGACCTCCGTCTTTAATATTTCGCCGTGAAGGCACCACGCTTCAGCAGAATTAATTTTCACGTTCACGAATTCGCCGAGCAAATTTTTTCCGCCCTCGAAAATTACAACTTTGTCCGACGGCGTTCGGCCTTGTAATAAATTTTCTCCTTTCGGCGCGGGGCCGTCAACAAGAATTTCAAAAATTTTTCCCGTGAGAGCCTGATTAATCTCTAACGTGATTTTGTCTTGCAACTCGTTCAACGTCATCAAACGCTTTAATCTTAAATCTGTGGGCAAAGCGCCTTCCATTTTCGCCGCGGGCGTTCCGTCGCGTTCAGAATAAGCCGCGCTGTGCACCATGTCAAATTTAATTTCGCGCAAAGCGTTCATTGAGGCTTCAAAGTCTTCGTCCGTCTCGCTCGGAAATCCCACGATTAAATCTGTCGTAAGTCCGAGCCCGGGAACACGTTCACGAACCAATTTTATTTTTTCAAGATATTCGGCGTAAGTGTATTTTCGATTCATTAATTTCAAAATTCGATCGCTGCCATTTTGAATAGGAAGATTTAACGACGGGCACACAGTCGGCTCGCTCGCCATTACGTCAACAATATCTTCTGTAAAATCCTGCGGCAATGACGTAACAAATCGAACGCGTTCTAATCCTTCCATGTGAGCGACTTGACGCAAGAGCCACGCGAAATTCAAATTTATATCTTTGCCGTAGCTGTTGACGTTTTGACCAAGCAAAGTGATTTCTTTCACGCCGTCTTTGATTAACATTTCGGCTTCAGAAAATATTTCTTCTGGTTTTCGTGAAACAAATCGCCCGCGGACATACGGAACTATGCAATAAGTGCAAAAGTTGTCGCAGCCGTGAGCGATCGTGATATAGGCTTTGAATTTATTTTCGCGTTTTATAGTTACGTTGTCAGAATCGAAATCGAGGCTATGAAATTCTCGTGCGTCAGTGTCAAGCAAGTTTAATCGTGATTTCGGGTGTTCATAAATTTGTTCAATAGCGTTCGGCAATAATCCAATATGACGAGGCCCGGCGACAAGTCGAACATAAGGGAATCTTTTTAGCGCGTTCTCGCCAATTCTTTGAGCTATACAGCCGGTTAGAGCGACTATAGGGCGCTGCAACTTTTTCCAAGACGCGTCATAAAGGCCGAGTTCGCTCCAGACTTTTTGTTCGGCCTTTGCCCGTACGCTACAGCCGGTTATCATAACGATGTCGGCTTCGGATTCGTCAACTTCTTGCCAGCCTCGCGAACTTAAAACCGTCCTCACTCGGTCGGCGTCGTAAACGTTCATCTGACAGCCGTAAACTTTGACACAAAATTTTTTATCAGGCATTTATTCTCCCATAAGCAATATAAATTTTCCATAACTATAACAATTCTTTGAGAATTTGCCAAAAATTAATTTTTATAAGGTTGATAAATTAAACCTTTAATTTATAATATTTTTACGTTGTTGATGAGGCCTTTACTAAAAAACATTTTTCAAACTTAAGGAGCAGCCGAATGGAAGAAGTCAAAGAGTGCGCCACGGAACAACATAGAAAAAGATACTTCTCAAGCCTTCGCCACGTTTTCATAAAATGGAAACTCCACACTCATCATAATATCAAGATTGGAGATATTTTTTATCAGTTTAATAGTCTTCAGCGGGACTACGAATGGTTACCACAGAAAAGTTATTCACTGACGAAATTTTATCAAGTAACAGGATTAAGGGCAAAAACTTTTGTCAGACTGTGCAGCATAGCACTTGAGCCGCTTCAAAAAATTCGTGATGGTGATGATTACGATGAACCGCTTTACGAGGTTGCGCCGCTTCCTAATGAGTTTCAATCGAGAGAATTTGAAGTGAGAGCGTGGCAAAGCCCGGAAGGGAAAAATAGAAGCAACCTTGTTCTTAAAGACATTGGACTTTCTGTAAGAATGTATTATCTACATTGCTTATATGCTCGCAAAGATTATTTGTATTACCCGTATGATGAGGGCAAAAAACTGACTTCGAGTTACTTGCGTCCTTCAAAAATATACAACATAACGCAAGGAGTAGCTTACGAATAAAATTATAAG
>CAJORD010000039.1 GCA_905236605.1 uncultured Synergistales bacterium
GACTAATATTTGAAAGGAGAAATTACTCATGAGAGTTAAAGGCGCATCAGCAAGCGACAAGAAACGCAAGAAGCTATTTAAGATTACAAAAGGTTACTGGGGTCAGCGCAAAAACGTTTACCGCAGAGCGCGCGAAGCTTATCTCGCAGCCTTATCAAGAGCTTATGTCGATCGCAAACGCAAAAAACGCGACTTCAGAAGACTTTGGATCACTCGTATCAGCGCCGCAACAAGAGCCGAAGGAATGAGCTACAGTGTATTCATGAACGGCCTTAAGAAGCTCGGAATTAACATGAACCGCAAAATGCTTTCAGAGCTTGCCATTCATGACGCGAACGCCTTCAGAGAACTTGTCGCAAAGGTGAAAGATGTGAAATAATGCCCGAACTTAATGATTTGATGAATATTAGTGCCGTCAGAGAAAAATTCAACGCGGCATTAAAGGCAGTATCAAATCTCGATGAACTTAATGAAATTCGCGTAAGGTTTACCAGCAAGAAAGGAGACCTTACGCTTTTATTAAGGAGCCTCGGGAAATTACTGCCGGAACTGCGCAAACAGGCCGGCCTCGAAGTCAATAAGCTTCGCGACGAAATAGAACTTAAATTAGAAGAAACTGCTAAGAAACTTCGCGCCGCCGAAAACGAAAAACAAGAAATTAACGACCGCATTGACGTAACATTGCCAGAGCGCGGCCGCACCGTCGGAGCCTTTCACCCCGTCATTCAGACTATGCACGAGCTTGTTAATATCATGCAAGGGCTTGGCTATTCGGCTGTAGCAGGGCCGGAAAAAGAAGAGGAATTTTATAATTTTGAATGCGTGAATATTCCTTCGTGGCACCCTGCGCGCGACATGCAAGATACTTTTTATTTCCCCGACGGAACGCTATTAAGAACTCACACGTCGCCCGTTCAAATTCGTTCAATGTTGAAGTATGGCGCGCCGCTTCGTGTTGTGTGCCCGGGCAAAGTTTATCGACGCGACAATGACCCTACTCACTCGCCTATGTTTAATCAAATGGAAGGTCTATTAGTTGATAAAAATGTATCCTTCAGCGTCATGAAGGGCACGATCGCCGAGATGATTAACGCTTTCTTCGGTCGAAGTCTTAAATATAGATTTCGTGCGAGTTACTTCCCGTTCACGGAACCTTCAATGGAACTCGATATCGAGTGCGTAGAATGTTCCGGACATGATGAGCATTGCCGAGTTTGCCACGGTACGGGCTGGCTTGAAGTCGCCGGTATGGGAATGGTTCACCCGAAC
The DNA here is from genome assembly GCA_905236605.1 of uncultured Synergistales bacterium. Taxonomy (GTDB): domain Bacteria; phylum Synergistota; class Synergistia; order Synergistales; family Aminobacteriaceae; genus JAFUXM01. The sequence goes on from CAJORD010000039.1 coordinate 1,270, forward strand.
GTAATCAGAGCAGGCAAAATTGATCCTGAAGTTTATAACGGCTTCGCTTTCGGTTTCGGACTTGACCGAATGGCCATGCTTAAATATGGAATTTCGGATTTAAGATTATTATTCGACGGCAATGTTTCTTATTTTATGTCGGGCTTTGAGCCGGAGGCCGGCTGCCAAAATCAGGAGGCGAAATCATGTTAATTTCTTGGGAACTTTTAAAAAATTTTATTGACATTGAGCCTTCAGACCTGACCCCCGAAGAACTCGCCGAGCGTTTGACGTTTTCAGGCTCCGAAGTCGAAGGCATAACTTACACTGCCGGAAAAATGAAAGGCGTAGTCGCTGCTCGTATCGACGCCCTTGAAACTCACCCGACCGAAGCAAAATATTCAATCGCTCACTTGAACACCGGCAACGGCGAACACGTCTGCGTTACAAGCGCTACGAACATGAAAAAGGGCGATTTAGTCTTTTATGCCGGGGCTGGTTCAGTCCTTCCAAACGGTATGGAACTCGGCACAAGAGATTTTCACGGTGTTGAGAGTTTCGGAATGATGTTATCAGCCGAAGAACTTGGCCTTAATGATGTCGATGACCCTTCGGGACTTTTGATTTTGCCCAGCGACGCAAGACCCGGCGACAGTGCCGCAAGTCTTTATCATATTGGCGACGTGATTTTAGATGTCTCGATAACTCCCAACCGCGGAGATTTATTGAGCGTCTTAGGAATGGCTCGCGAAATTAAGGGACTATATCCAAAATCCGTTTTGAAAACTCCCGAATGGCTAAGACCGTTAAGACAAGATAAAGAATGGCCGGAAGATTTCGGAAGTATCTCGCTCCCTGATAAGGGCTGCTTGTGCTACAGGCTCGGCCTCGCAACAGGCGCAAAGATGGCTCAATCGCCGCTCACTGTGAAAGTAGATTTAGCTCACTTGGGAATGCGGCCGATTATTAACGCTGTTGACGTTACAAATTATATTATGTTAATGCTCGGCCAACCGTTGCACGCGTTCGACTTAAACACGCTTCCAGCTCGTGAGATCACAGTCAGAGCTGCTCACAAAGGCGAAAAAATGCAAACTCTTGACGGCAAAGAAAGATTATTGACCGAACGCGACATGTTAATCACAAGCGGCGGTGAAGCGATCGCATTAGCCGGCGTCATGGGCGGTGAACAAACGGGCATTAACGACGACACAAGCACAATCGTTATCGAGAGCGCGTGTTTCTCGCCTGTCCGAGTCGGGCATACTTCACGAAGACTTGGAATTAATTCCGAAGCCGCGTTCAGATTTTCGCGAACCGTTGATCCGAATTTGAGCAAAGCTGCTTTGATGGCCGCGACGACTTTAATTCGCGACTGGTGCGGAGCTGAAGTCGATTACAAACCTTTGAGCGCTGAAAACGAAATTCCTAAGCCGCAGCCGGTCAAGCTCACGCGCAAGAAACTTTCTACCTATTTGTCATGGGATAACATGAACGAGGCCGAAAAAATTCTTGAAGGTTTCGGAATTGAACAAATTAAAGGCACAGACGAAGAAAAATTTTTCATGCCGCCGAGTTCTCGCCCGGATATTTCAATCGAAGAAGATTTAATCGAAGAAGTCGGGCGTTTCATTGGCTACAACGATGTCGCTGAAAGACTTCCCGGCGAAATGCCTCGACGCGCTGATATTGGTTCAGAAATGGAAATTTCCGGCTTCGTTCGTAATTTATTAATGGCACGCGGTTATACCGAAGTTGTTACATATAGTTTCTTGCCTGAAGATTTCCCTGAGAAATTGCGGCTCTCAAGCGACGACATTCGCGCAAAAACTTTGAAAATCGCAAACCCGATTAGCCGTGACCAAATGGCTATGCGAACGACTTTGCTGCCCGGCCTTTTAATGGGATTGAAGAACGCTATAGCATCAGGTTGGCGCGACCCCGTGAGAATTTTTGAGCAAGGGAAAATTTTCTTGACCGACCCTGAACGCGAACACATTGAGCTTGATCACGTAGCAGGAATTTTGTTTAACGGTCTTGATACTCGTTCGCCGTTCGAAAATCGAAATGAAGATTTTTATAGCGTCAAAGCCGATGTCGAAGCCTTGATAATGTCGCGAGGATTCACGCCAGTGTTTAAGAAGGGCCAAGAGCCGTTCACGCATTCGGGGCAGACCGCCGAAATTTTCATTAACGAAAATAAAATCGGATTTGTTGCGCGATTGAAGCCCGCGATTGAACAAGAATTAGACGTCAGCGGCGTGTATGCTTTCGAGATAGACCTGACGCACTTGGCCTCAAGGCGAAAACCTGAATTCACTCCCGCTTCGCAGTTCCCCGCGTCGTTCAGAGACATTTCGCTTTTAGTTTCGATCGACAAGAGCAACGACGAAGTTATGAAAGACATTCGCAACTCTGTAAACGAAGCTGCGGGCGATTTAGCGCTTGAAAAATTACGGCTCTTTGATATTTATGAAGGCAAAGGCATTCCCGAGGGCTTCAGAAGTCTCGCGTACTCGCTTAGCTATCGTTCACACGAAAAAACTTTGACGGTCGAAGAAGTCGAACAAGTTCATAACAAAGTCCGCGATATTCTAAAACTCAAGGGCTACAGCATTCGTTAAAAAATTAAAATAAAAATTAAAAATGAGGGATTGAAAATTTTTTTGTCCCTCATTAATTTTCTTTAATCATGATGACACTAAAACAAAAATGCACTTTTCTTATAAATTCCTGCGACGCTTATTCGGACGTGTGGGAATTTTTTTTCAAGGCTCTACATATTCAGTGGCCCGATTGTGAATTTCCGATCGTCTTGAACACGGAGGCAAAAAAATTTTCTGACCCCGCTGTACGAGTTTTAAATTTTGATTCGCCGTGTTGGGCAGCAAGATTCAAGAACGCACTGAAAAATATCGAAACGCCTTATGTGCTTCACGGTCTCGAAGATTTTGTTCTCAAAGAAAAAATTTTAGGCGGCGAAATAATTTCAAACGTCATTAAATGGCTCGATGAGAACCCGGATATCGGCGTTTTTTATCTTCATAAGCATTCTAGCGTTTTACAAACTCCAACTGAATTTCCAGGCTTCGGCCTATTGCCACGAAAAGCCGATTACAAATTAAGCACGCAGTTTGGAATTTGGCGAAAAGAATATCTCGATAAATGTATCAAAGGCATAGAAAGCGCTTGGGAATGGGAGGGCTTCGGAAGTATTCGCGCGGGACGTTTCAAAGAAAAAGAATACGCTTTGCTCGATAATCAGCCAGAAATTTTTGAAATCCCGCTAGGCGGAGTCATTCGTCGCGGCCTCTGGCACACGGAAGCGAAGGCATTAGCCGAAAAATACAATGTCGAAATAGATTTTTCAAAGCGCGGTTTCATGGACGAGAACGACCCGTACAGACGTAAAAATGCTTATCACGTTGGCAAAAATTTTCCGCGCGACATCTTCAAAAAAATTTTTTGGCGCGAATTTTTTGAAAGAATTAGAGCCGAGTTTAGAAAAATCAGACTGAAGATTTGAAATAC
>CAJORD010000040.1 GCA_905236605.1 uncultured Synergistales bacterium
AACACGTTACAGCATTATTGCGGGATTCGTTGAGCCTGGAGAAAGACTCGAAGAAACAGTCAGGCGTGAAATTCGTGAAGAAGTTTCAATCGAAGTTAAAAATGTAAAATATTTTGGTTCACAGACTTGGCCATTTCCTAATTCGTTAATGCTCGGCTTTACGGCTGAATACGAATCGGGCGAAGTAAAACCCGACGGCATTGAAATTTCGCGCGTAGGATTTTTTTCACCCGATGAAATTCGTAATATGGACATTCCCGACCGTGCGAGCATAGCTCGAAAATTAATCGAGAATTTTTTAGCGACGCATTAAATTATCCAACGCCACATGAATCGATCTAAGCGGCCTCGTTAAATAAGGAAAATTTCGTTTTATTGCAGCCTTCAAACCGGTGTGCTGTTCGATTTTGTGCTTTATGATTGTCTTTTGAGCTTCTATTACGTGCTCAAAAAATTCTTTGTGCTCGGGATAATATTTTGAAATTATTTTCTTGATGTCGTTCAAATCTTCTTCGAGCATTGGCGTACCATTAGGAAAAATAAATTTGTCATAAAAGAACGGCAACGCTTGCCACGGGATTAAAAGACTTTCAAACAAATTGCCGATATATTTTCTTGTATCATCGGTAATTTTGAAAGCTCCAATATTTGAAAAATAAGGATCAAAATCGGGCGCAGGAGTTAATTTTTCATCTGAAACGACGTGCCCAAAAAGATAACGACACGCAAGATCTTCTTCGCGATATTTGTAAAGTTGTACAGAAATATCGTGCAGCACTACCCATGAATCTTTTTTCATGAAAGGCAGCACACAAAGAAAGTTTAGCGTTTCCCACGGGTGTATGTGCGCTGTATCGAGGACGAGTAAATCATACCCCCCCCCCAATTCTTTCAATGAATTTTGAAACATCGCCACCAAGATAGCGGGTCCACTTGTCTTTCAGGTGAGAAAATTTTTCTTCGACAATAAAGCCGGACGGTTTATCGACGTTCGGGTCGTAGCATTTTTCGCAATAATCGACCGATGTCAAGTGCGCGCCTTCGATGTCTTTAATGGCGTTGAGAATTATTGAACTCCCTCCGCCGTATGCAATGCCGACTTCTAAAATATTTTTCGGCTTCAGATAACGCACTGCGCCATTAAGAAAATATTTCTCGTTTTTTTCCATTTGCGAGAACGGAGCAACTTCATCAAAAATTTCATCAAGGCATTCTCGTTCAAAATTTTCAAATTTTAGGTTTGTCATTTTAATTAAAAATAAAAAAGGCGCTTCATCTTAGAGATTTCACGCCATTTTATAAAAATTAATCTTTAATTCCGGCTTTCTCAAGCGTCTTGCCCTTCGCGTTATCCCAGATTGAATAGCCCAAGAAAATCGCAATTAAAACCCAAATTACAAGAGCGATAGGACGCTGGAAGAACACAGCGAGGTTCTAATTATTTCCCTTCACGGCCTCGATAAAATATTTTTCAAGGTCGCCGCCGAGAATGAAGCCAATTAAGAACGGCGCTGTCGGAAGTCCGATTTTGTTCATGACGTAGCCGACAATTCCGAATAACAACAAGCACCACACGTCAAACATAACGCCCGAACGAGTCGCATAAGCTCCAACGATGCACATTAAAAGAATAACGGGATACATTCTCGCACTTCGGACTTTGACAACCTGCGATATTAATTTAATCGGGAAGAACATAACGATAAACATTAAAATATTGCAGGCGAATAACGCAAGAAGAATTTGATTCCAAATGTCCGGGTGCTGACCAATGAACAGCGGCCCAACCTGAATTCCCTGAAGCAAGAACGCTCCAATTAATACAGCCGTCGTAGCGTCGCCGGGGATTCCGAGCGATAACAGAGGAACTAAAGCTCCGCCTGTGAGTCCGTTATTAGATGATTCTGAAGCGATAAGACCTTCCGGCGCTCCCTTGCCCATTAATTCCGGGTGCTTTGAAAAACTTTTTGTTTGACTGTAAGCTATCAATGATGCCGCACTGCCTCCGACACCGGGCAAAATTCCCATGAATGTTCCTAATAATGACGAGCGAATTACATTCACAGTCTGTCCTTTGAAGTCGCTGAATGAAAATTTCTTCGCGCCCTCGACCGTAACGCCTTCGTCAAGGTTGTTGCTTTGCATTCCCTTTTCGGCCTCTTGGAACATTTGACAAATTGCAAAAAGTCCGATTAAGAGCGGCAATAATTGAAAACCACTGCGAAGTTCATCGCTAAGAAAACTCGGAACCATTCGCATTTTGTTATTCATTGAAAGTTCACCGACAAGACTCAACAAAACTCCCAAAAATCCTGAGAAAACTCCCTTAGTCATTGAGCCTTTTGAAAGAGCCGCGATAACGGTCATAGCGAACAGAATAATTAAAAATTTCTCAATCGCTGAAAACTTTATCGCCATTTTCGCAAGCGGGGGAGTTAATAACGCAAGCACTATTAATGAAATCATGCCGCCTAAGAATGAAGCCGTGATTCCGACTTTCAAAGCTCGTTCGGATTCGCCGCGTCTAGCCATCGGGTAACCGTCAAAGCCTGTGCAGACGCTTGAAGGAGTGCCGGGAACGTTAATTAAAATCGCTGGAATTAATCCGCCTGAAATTCCTCCGACGTAAAGGCCGAGCAGCAAATATAACGCCGGGACAAGTTGAAACGCGTAAGTCATCGGAAGGAAAACCGCGACCGCCATTGTAGCAGTCATTCCGGGAATTGCGCCGAAAATAATTCCGACTGCCGTTCCCAAAAGTGCAAGACCAAGATTTAATATCATGATTTATTTTCACCTGACCTTATTATTATGGAAGAGTTATGTTGAAGACCTGATAGAACAAATACCAGACTCCCCACGAACCGACAAAAGCTATCACTGCTGAAATTAAAATGCTTTTAATGTCAAACAGTTTCCCAGGCTTCATGTCGAACAGAACGTTAAACAAGAAAATGAAAATCACGCTCGCCCAAGCAAAATGAAGTTCCGGCAGTGCGATAATGTAAAGAATAAACAAAACTAACGAACCCCAGAGCTTGACTTTATCATAGCCGGGCTTGAAGAAATGATAATTTTTGAAGTTTATGAACGGCGTGCCGTCTTTTTTGCATTTTATAGCACGCTGAATCAAAATTACCACGAACAACAACGCACAAATTGACGCGATTAAATACGGGAAGAACAGGTGCATATTCCTGATCTTCAACCATTCCTTTAAGAATTGTTGCAATTAAAAAACCTCCTTGATAAATTAAAATTAAAAATTCACAATAAAAATTAGGAACAGAAAACAAGAAGTAGGCTTCATGTCCTACCTCTTAATTTCTAATTCCTAATTACTTTGCTTACTCTAAATCTTCGATGTTGGGAGCTTCGGCAAGAACGTTTTTGATTGCGTCGCGCTTTGCGTAGATGAATTCTTTTGCTTCTTTGCTTTGAAGGGTGTTGCCTGCGTAGGTCATCTTGGCCATATCTTCTTGGAACTGAGGATCAGCCTGCATCTTTGCGACTGCTTCATCAAGTTCGGCGACTACGTTATCGGGAGTGCCCTTCGGAAGATAAATCAAGAAGTCTTTTGAGAAATAAAGCGGCTTGCCTTCCATCGTAATTCCCATGTCGCCATAAACAGGAACGTCATCGCGGCCGGGGATTCTGTCCATGATTCCGACGTACTTAAGCGCGAGCTGTTCGTCAACGCCTTCTTTAGTGTACTGAAGGAATGAGCTATAGTCGCCGAAAATTACGTCCGCGTTGTTGTCCCAGAGCTGCTGAAGTTTTGTGTCTGTTGAGCCGCCGAGAACAAATCTAAGCTGGTTCGCAACTTCTTCGCCGTAAGTGTCTTTGAGCCACACGTAATAAATCACAAATGCAAGATTGCTGACGCTTCCAAGCTCGACTGAAAGACGAACGGTGCGGCTAGGATCGGCTTTGAGCCATTCGGCCATTTCTTTCATATCTTTGTAGGGCGCGTTGACTTTGCCTGCGAAGCATGAGCCAGGATTTTGTCCGACGCGTGGGCCGATGACCATGTTTTCAAGGTCGTAATCTTTGCTGTAGCTTCCGAAGAGAACGCCCAAATATGTCATGTCGTGGAAAATCATGAATGTCATTCCGTCCGGCGCTGCGGTTTTGATCGTTGCGAAGGCTTCGTTAGCTCCGACAGGGTCAACTTTGGAGTTGCAGTTGAGATATTTCTGAAGGTAACGGTTTACGATGTCGGCGACCATGTAGCTGTCTCCTGAAACAGCAGTTGAGCCGATTACGATACGTACACGCTGTCCTTCATACACTGCTGCACTTGCGACAGGCGCAAAGCAAAGTACGAAAACAAGAACGCTAGCGATAAACTTTTTCAAAGTAAATCTCTCCTTGCTATATTAAAATTAAAATTGTATGGAAAATTTATTACTGCGATTATAACACGCTACTTTTATAATGAGATATAATAATTTTTAATTCTACTCTAAGAAAAAATTTTTTAATAAAATCACAGGGATTGTATATTTTGGTCACTACTTTGGTCACTACAAAAATCTTAAAATTTTTTTGCCGCACTCTAAATTCACAAAGACGATTTCAAAATTAGAAATTGTATTTTCGATTCGTAATTTTGTTTTTTAACTTCCTACTTCCTACTTCCTAACTCCTACTTTCAATAGCGTGTATAATTTCACGAAAAATATTTTTTTAATGGAGGTCCGAAATTTTTTATGCCATATAATTTTGCGGAGATTGAAAAAAAATGGCAGGAGCGTTGGAATGAATCTCACTGCTTTGAATCTCACACTGATACTTCAAAAGAAAAATTTTTCTGTCTCGAAATGTTCCCGTATCCAAGCGGCGCGCTTCACATGGGACATATTAGGAATTATTCTATCGGCGACGTCCTCGCACGATTTTTAAGAAAGAAAGGCAAAAACGTTTTATATACAATCGGCTTCGACTCGTTCGGAATGCCCGCCGAGAACGCCGCGATAAAATTCAAAACTCGCCCGCACGATTGGACGCTCTCAAATATTGCTTACATGACCGAGCAATTAAAGCGCATGGGCTATAGTTACGACTGGCGGCGCGAAGCTATTACTTGTCTTCCTGAATATTATAAATGGAATCAATGGATATTCCTTCAAATGTATAAGCGCGGGATAGTCTTCCAGAAAGAAGCTCCCGTAAACTGGTGCGAGACTTGCGGGACGGTCTTAGCAAATGAACAAGTTGAAGACGGCTGCTGCTGGCGTTGTAAACACCCGGTTACGAAAAAAAATCTCAAGCAATGGTTCATTAAGATAACGGACTACGCGCAGGAATTATTAGACGACATTGAAAAAGATTTAGGCGGCTGGCCGAACAGAGTCCGAATAATGCAGACGAACTGGATCGGACGAAGCGAAGGTGCCCGGCTCTCGTTTAATATTCCCGAACTTGATTACGAGCTTGAAGCATTCACAACGCGATTCGATACGATTTACGGCGTTACGTTTATTGCGCTTGCTCCCGAACACGAACTCGTTAAAAAAATTCGCGGCTCTCTCAACGAAAACGACGCGGCAAAATTAGACGAGTTTATTAAGAAAGTCAGCGCGCAAAGCTCAATCGAACGCTCCGACGCTAAAGCCGAAAAATTAGGATTCAAAACTCCGTTCTATGGTGTCAATCCCGTGAACGGCAAAAAGATTCCAATCTGGATAGCGAATTACATTTTAATCGACTACGGAACGGGAGCTATTATGGGCGTGCCCGCTCACGACACTCGCGACTTCGATTTTGCAAAGAAAAATGACATTCCGATTATCCCGGTTATTAATCCTGATGACGGAACTGTGCTTGACGGTGCGACAATGACCGAAGCTTTCACCGAAGACGGCATCGCTTGCAACTCCGGCGAATTTAACGGCCTCAAAACTTCCGAAGCGATTTCAAAAATGATCGACTGGGGCGAGAAACAAGGATTTTGCAAACGCGAAGTTAATTTCAAGTTGCGCGACTGGTTAATCTCTCGTCAGCGATATTGGGGAACTCCGATCCCGTTCGTATATTGCGACAAGTGCGGAGTCGTTCCTGTCCCTGAAGAAGATTTGCCCGTGAGATTGCCCGAAGACGTTGAAGTTAAAGAAGTCGGACATTCGCCACTGCTTGACCGCCCGGACTTTTTGAACACGACTTGCCCACATTGCGGCGGCCCTGCAAGACGCGAAGCCGACACTATGGATACTTTCTTCTGTTCGTCATGGTACTTTGATAGATACTGCTCGCCCGGCGACGACAAACGCCCGTTTGAAAAATCCGACGTTGATTACTGGATGCCCGTTGACCAATATATAGGCGGAATTGAACACGCTTGCTTACATTTAATATATGCGAGATTCTTCGCGAAGTTCTTAACTGACATCGGCCTGACTGACTACCGCGAACCGTTCACGAGATTATTAACTCAAGGAATGGTCATTAAAGACGGCGCGAAAATGTCAAAATCTCTCGGCAACACCGTTGACCCTACCGAAATTGTTAAAAAATACGGTGCGGACACCGTGAGACTCTTTATACTCTTTGCCGCTCCGCCGAATAACGATTTAGAGTGGTCAGACAGAAACGTCGAAGGCGCGCACAGATTTTTGAATCGCGTGTGGCGTTACGTCGAAGAAAATTGCGAAGCTCTCAAGAAATATGGCAACAAAATTATTTCAATGAAAGAAATTAAATCGCCGGCGTTAAGGGAGTTTAAGCGCAGGATACACACGACTATAGACAACGTTACGCACGATATTTTTGACGAGAAGCAATTTAACACGGCGATAGCGCGATTAATGGAACTCACGAACGCGATTTACTCACAGAGCGACACGACCGAAGAAGCTTGGGAGTTGAAGCGTGAGGCCGTCGATACGTTATTAAATTGTTTGTCGCCGTTCTGCCCGCACATCACCGAAGAGCTTTGGGAAATGCTCGGCCATGAAGAAATGCTTTGCTTAGAGCCGTGGCCAAGTGCTGATGAAGCTTCAATGATTCAAGATTCAGTTACGATCGTCGGACAGATTAACGGAAAAGTTCGCGGCAAGTTCGAGCGGCCTGCGGGAATGTCGAAGGAAGAGCTTGAAAAGAGCGTTCTTGCCGAGCCGTTTATGATTGAGAAAATCGGCGGCAAAGAAATTGTGAAAGTCATCGTAGTGCCGGATAAGCTCGTGAACATCGTAGTGAAAGGCTAAAGAAAATTAATCTCCTGCTAAATTTAGTGGGAGATTTTTTTATAAAGTGCTATAATTGCCGCAGCTTTTCAGAAAATAATTTACAGAAACAAACATTTAGGGAGGAATTTTCTTTGAAACGTAGTAGAAGAGGCTTCACGCTCGTTGAGTTATTAATCGTTATTGTCGTCATTGGCGTATTATCAGCTATGATGATGTTGTCAAGCACAGAAGCAGT
>CAJORD010000041.1 GCA_905236605.1 uncultured Synergistales bacterium
ACAGGAAAATATGACTAAAGGACGCAAAACTTCTATGCTTCGCATGAAGAGAGAACATTCGCTGGAAGAAAACAGGGGTATGGTTGTATATAAGGCTAATGGGCAAGAAATAGAAATACCTGCGACACGAGATTTTTACGGTCTATTTGAGCGAATAATTGAAGGAATGAAATCAGGTGCTTCAAAATATGAAACATTATCTGTAATTGAGCAGGGACAAGACGGTTCAATTAACGAGAAAGAATTGGTAATGGCCTAGAGTCATAGAAAGGGTGCGGTAATTTTGAGTAAATACAGCCCGGAAGAATTTTACTCCCACATATGGCATAAAAAATGGTCTGATGAAGTCTTGAATGACCCAGCCCTTGCAAGCCGCCGCAAGCGTTCTCATAACCTGATAATGATTTCACTGGATAAGGGAAAAATTATGGCTGAGTTTCAGTCTGGCAATAAATATGCTAAAGATAATGTGTATGTTACGACTCTGGCAGATTGTACATGTAGAGATTTTTTACTTGGTCATGGCAAACGTCCATGCAAACACATATTTAGGCTTGCGGAAGAACTAGGGCTTTTCTATAGCGAAAAATTTGAACAAAATGAAGGCGATTATAGTTTTGATTGTCTTCCCCCAGAATTAAAAGTTTTGCCGAAAACATTACGTACTGCAAGCAATGAACTTGTTGATAAATATTTGATGATACTCCGTTTTATTGTTAAGGGACGTAAAAAGCACATAAAAAAATTGGAAGGAGACTTAATTAATAAAAAGAAAAATGAAAACACCGAAAAGGAACGTAATAGTTTGAAAAACTATTACGATTTTCAAGGTGAAGCCAGAGAGATAAAACAATATAAACTTAAAAGTGAAAGTGATGAACTTTTACAGCAGCTTATTGATATGGGGCTGATTGAAACCATAGAAAAAGATATGACTGTAACTATAAGACTGGCACAAAACATGACCTTAGATGATGTTACTAAAATTATGGAGATATATGGTGAAAATATTCCGCTTTTTACCCAGAGCGTAGCCAAAAAACCTTTAGACGTTTTGTCGCAAATTCTTGTTTCAAAGAAGCGTTCCGAACAAATTTTACGCCCACATGATGCGTTTGACACTCCCGATTGGGCATTCTTTGTGCCTGAATATTTTAACGATGCGCTTGATATAAAACTTGTATCAAGAACAAAAAATTTAGTCGGGTATACAGCTTGGACACAGGGAATTGATTTTGCTTTTGATACGGGGGATGTGATTTATAGAGATAAAGATACGTATCAAAAAGGAACTCCTGCACTACAAGTTATTTCCGCCAAAAAAGCACAAGGTACAAAAGCAGAGAAGTTGAATACTGGCAGTGACAGTGAAACTGAAATTGTTGGTGAAAATACGGAGACAGAGTTATTTGATGGATATTATCCCGGCGAGGTGAGCTATAGAGATTTTGAAGCAGGAATAATGAAAACTACGACACAAATGAATTTCGTAAAAATGTTGATAGGAATTAACGAAATGAGCAAAGACGATACGGATACAGAAATTTTTAGTGAGCTGGCGAGGATCACAAAGGCTGAAAGGAGTTGAAACATAATGCCAGAAACGGCACAGCAAATAGCGTATATATGATAATTCCAGATATGGCTGGTTTATAGTGCTGGAATTTTTAATCTTAGCTGTGCTAGGCGCTGTTGCTATAGTTGAGTGGAAATTTGTTGGGAGATGCAGAAATTTATGCTAGGGAGCTTGCGGCGGTTGGTCTATAGTTGACCGTACAAAGAACCGTACAAGAAAAATCGAGAATTATTTCATAAAGTATTCTAATAACTATTTTTTGCGAGTTTTATTCGGGGTCGTTCACCGGCTTTTGGAAAGTAACCCGTCTGAAATATGGCGGGTCTTTTTATTGTGTCTACAGTGAGTGCAATCGCCAAAAATAACAGGGACGCTCCAACACTCTGAAGCAATCCCTGCCCTAACACACAACGCAGAATCTAGTGTAGTATTCAGCCTCAAACCGCCGCCGGGAATTTTGCCCCCTCAGCGTTCGCAGCATGTATCTGTCTCAGAATCTCCACCGCAACTTCAAGTGCTTTCTTGCCGTCTCCGCCTCCCACAACTGGCGGCCTATGCTCCCTCACACACCTCACGAAATCCGCAAGTTCCAGCTTTAACGGTTCGCTCTTCGGGAAAACTGGGGTCTCCCTGATTTCTACCTGACCTTCGGGGTTGTTCACGCACCGCGAAATTTGCACCGTCTGCAACTCATAGTTCACCGTAATCTGCCTC
>CAJORD010000042.1 GCA_905236605.1 uncultured Synergistales bacterium
AAGAATCTTCGCTGCCTCAAGATGAAGATGAAAATGTTTCGGTAGTTGAAATTCCTTTCAAAGATATACCGTTCATGATTAAAAATGGAAAGATACGAGACTCGAAGACGTTTGCGGCTCTTTCGTGGCTTATGGCAAAGGAGGAGATTGCTCCCGAATGATATTGCTGTAGAAACGTCGTTGTTTTTAGAAATTAAAAATTTTATTTTTCATTTTTTCAAGGAGTGTAATTAAAACATGTTAAAAAACTTTAGAATTACCGGAAAACTTGCTATGGGCTTCGGTATAGTGCTTTTACTTTTCGGTGTAGCAGTCTTTTTAAGCTGGACAAGTCTTTCAGCCGTTCAATCAGATATCGATTTCCTTCAAGATGTCGTTGCAGGAGTTTTGAAAACAGCTGACGGTTTGGGAACGACAGTCAATACAATTTTTAGTGAAGTTCGTAACATGAGATTCACTGAGAATGATGAAGAAATTAATAGAGTAAACACTGCTGTTAATGATCTTCGCTCACAGATTGATGCAGGCAAAAGAATTTACGCTAGCAATCCTAAACTCGTGAGCCTTGCAAATCTTTCTGAAATGGAAAATATTTTGCGGACAAGCACTGCAACTTTAGATAGAACTATCTCAATGATTAAGACAAAACGAACAGTGCAGGCCACGTTAGAAAACGAAATCAACAAAATGACGGAGTTATTAAATAATGTCGTTGAATACCGCTATCAAATGGTAATTAATGACATTAAAACAAATCTTGAAGGCCATAATTACGAGCGTGATTTTGACCGCATTAAAACTATTGAAGCTCTCAGATTATCTTTTTCTAATACCGTAAGAAATTATTATGCTGCTATGTGGCACACTGATGCAAAGATGATGAACGACATCGTTAATCAGCTTGTCAACGGTGAGAACAGATATAACGCATATTATGAAAGCTCCCAAGTTAAAGAAATCAGAGATATGATGGCTGCAGGACGCGGAGTTTTCACAACTCTTAAAAACGGCTTTAACGACATGCTTAACTCTTTCACTCAGACAGCACCTATGTTTGAGCAGTTATATAAAGACTGCACCGATCTTGGAACTATTTCTGATAAACTCACTCAGGCAGGCTTAACAAGAATCACGGACCTTACAAAAGAAAGTTTCGAGGCTATCGGAAGTTCAATTATGCTCATGATAGCACTTGGAGCAGCAGCTGTTGTTGTCGGTCTTGGAATTGCTTTAATAATTGCTAAATCAATTTCCAAACCTTTAGGAAGAGTCGTTGAACTTTGCGGCAATGCAAGTCACGGAGATATGTCAATCATTCGTGATGACTTCCATTATGACGGCAAAGACGAACTTGGCGATCTTGGCGACGCTCTTTCAGAAATGTTTGCTTCCCTCAGCACTGCAATCGGAGATATTCGCGGCCTTGCAGTCGAAAGCCATAATAAATCCGAATCTATGAAGGAAGACGCTGGACAAAACCTTGACTACGCCAACAACGTTCGCTCAAGTGTTGCTAATGTTGTTAAATTGATGGAAAGCAATTCTTCATCATTGCAGGAAAGTAACGCCGGTACAGAAGAAATGTCAGCAGCTTCAATGACGAGTGCTCAGGCAGCTACAGACTGCGCCGAATTTATTTCTAATATGACATCGGTAACGAATAAGGCAGTCGATACGGTCAAAGAAGCTATCGCAAATATTGTTGTTCTTCAGAAAAAGACAAAAGAAAGCGGAATTAAACTTCAGGAACTTGTCGAAAATTCCAACAAAATCAGCGAATTTATCGGCGATATTACTTCTATTGCTGACCAGACGAACTTATTAGCTCTCAACGCAGCTATCGAAGCAGCAAGAGCCGGTGAAGCAGGACGCGGTTTCGCAGTCGTTGCCGAAAGTGTTCGTAAATTAGCCGAAGAATCAAGCAGAGCAGCCGAGAACGTCAGAGGTTTAATCGAAACTCTTCAGACTAGCGTCAGAGAAACAAAGACATCAAGCGATGAAACAGCAGTCCTTCTTGACGAAACGACAGAAAAAGCTAATGGTGCTCAGGATTCACTTGCTGAAGCAATCGGACAGATTGACAAAGCCAACGACAGAATCCAGAATATTGCAGCAGTCGCTGAAGAACAGGCAGCTTCAAGCCGTGAAATCGCCGCCGGTATCGATAACGTTACGAAAGCTACAACAGAAATTCTTGACCATCTTGAAAGCATTAAGAGCGACATGGACGAAACAGCAATAATCGCTGAACGTGCCGCTGAGCTTTCCGTTGATCAAACAGGACTCGTTGAGAGCATCACCGAATCACTTTCGCAATTTAAGATCGAACACGAGGGTGCAGCAAAATCTTCTCGTAAGGCAGCCAGACCTGTAAAAGCAGCTAAAGCTCTCCCGGCAAAGACGCCGGCTAAAAAATAAATCATTCTTTCAAAACTTTTTACAATAAAAAAACAGGCAGGAAAATTTCGAATCCCTGCTTGTTTTTTACTAAAATTGGACGTAAAGCCCTCGACTTTAGGCGTAGGGATAATAAGGCCTTGAAAGTTTAGTTTTGTTTGATAAAATTTTCTTGTCGAGCAGGGGTGAAATCCGCCGACGTAAAAAAATGAAGAAAATAAGAAAATGGTTGGGGCGTCGACCATTCGGAGGAGAACCC
>CAJORD010000043.1 GCA_905236605.1 uncultured Synergistales bacterium
CATATATTCGTCAAGCGGGTGAATGTTCGAGCCGTAAAAAAATCCAACGACGTTCCAGCCTTCGGCCAAGAGCTCCGGCACAGGTATGGAAGCGTCAGGAGCGCAGCAAATATGAAGCAATAAATTTTTTTCATTCATAAATTAATTATACGTTATGCTATAATTCTTTAGCCCTGTCTCTGGGACAACGCACAAACCAGAGACCAAAGACCATAGGGAGGAGGTGTAGAGAGTGCGTAAATATGAAATGCTTGTTATTCTTGACGCAACCACTGACAATCAGAGCGAGGAAATTTCTAAAATCGAAGAACTTTTGAAAAATCTCGGCGGCACAGTGTCAAAGACTGACGCTTGGGGCAAAAAGACCCTTGCTTATCCCATTCGCAAAAAGACCGAAGGTTATTACGTGTTGTTTAACTTCGAACTCGAACCGGCACAGACTTTTGAACTTCGTCGTGTGCTTGGCCTGCGTGCAAACGTTTATCGTCAGCTCGTGATCGTTCTTGATGATTAATTAGTCAGGAGGTTTTTGCGATGAGAGGTTTCAATCGCGTCATCATAGCCGGCAATCTAACCCGCGACCCTGACGTTCGTAGTACTGTAAACAAAAATACTTTTGCAAGATTCGCAGTAGCAATTAATTCGACTCGACGCAACGCTAACGGCGAAGTTCAAGAAACCACCGAATATGTAAATGTCGTAGTTTGGGGAGCTCAAGCCGAAAATTGTGGAAAGTATCTCAGAAAAGGTAGTCCGATTCTTATTGAAGGGCGTATCACAACCAGTACATACGAAGCGAAGGACGGTTCAGGGAAAAGAACTAGCACCGACGTTACGGCCGATGTTGTTTATTTTTTAAGCGGCGGACAGCAAAATCAGGGCGGAAATTATCAGCGTAGTAATAATAATTACGCGCCTCAATCTCCACAACCACAGCAGCCGCAGCAGCAAGGCAACCGGGGCAACAGCAATAATAATTACAATAATCAGTCCCCGTCCTTTGACCCGCCTAGCGACAACGATTTTGGCAGGAGTATCGGCGAAAGCGGTTTCGGAGGTTTTGCTCCGGATTTTATGAATGACGCAAACGATAGCGATATTCCGTTTTAAGTTTTTGAGTTAATTTTTAAAAGGAGAAATTTGTAAAACATGAACGAACGTGAAAATAACACACGTGAAAATAGACCGGGCGCACCCATGCGAAACAGTGCAAACGGAGGCGGACTTAGAAACAGACCGTCAAGACGCAGACCGAAATTTTGTTATTACTGCGTCGAGAAGAAAGAAACCGTCGATTACAAAGACGTCGAGAAGCTCCGCAAATACATCAGCGAGAGAGGAAAAATTATCCCGCGTCGCGTAACTGGCAACTGCGCAAAGCACCAGAGACTTTTAACCGAGGCCATCAAGCGCGCTCGATATATGGCTCTGTTGCCGTACTCACTCGATTAATTTTATTTTTATGAAACGAATAATCCCCTGCGTGTTAGTCACACTGACTTTAATTCTCGCAGGTTTTTTTTTGCCTGTTTTAGGCTTCGTCGGTTTAATGCTTTGTCCGTTGCCGCTGGCTGTCCTTGGCTGCTTAGAAGGTCAAAAACGAATGGGCATAGCCGAATTTACGATAGAGCTTACGCTTTTTATACTTTTGTCGCCGTCAATGGCGGTTTATTTTTTACTAGGCTGCGCGCCGGTTGCGGCTGCGATTTATTTTGTTTCTCGTGCTGACGTTAAAGAAGTAAAAAAATTCACTGCGCCGGAGAGTTTATTAATTTGTTCCGGGACTTCGATAATTTTCAAAACGATTTTGCTTGCGGCGTTTTATTTCTTCACGGGAAAAAATATTTTCTTCCCTGACGCTGCTCAAATGGCGCTCACGCTGGAACAACTTTATGGCGATAATCCCGAACTTCAAAAGGCCGTGGCTCAAGTTCTTGGGATTTTTCCGTACTTGCTGCCGACGCTGCTGACGGTTTACGCCGGTGTCGAAACTTTTTTAATTTACGTTTTATGCGGCCGGTTTGTAAAGAAGTTTGCGCCGAAATCAAAAAATTTTCCGCCGTCATTGCCAGAGTTCAAAACTTGGCGTTTTCCACCGTCGCTTTTAATCGTCGCTGTGATTAGTTTAATCGTGAGCTACTTCGTTAATACGGATACGTGGTTTGATGGCGCGATTTACTTGATGAACTTGCAAATCGTCATTAACGTTTTCTTGTTCGTGCAGGGCTTGGCCGCGGCATTCTGGATAATGGACGGCTTCAAACTTAAACGACGAACGAAAATTTTTATTTTTTTAATTTTAATGATCCCGTTCTTTTGGGCGTGGCTGATCGTCATTGGCATGAGCGACATGACATTAAATCTTCGCGAGCGAATTAAATTCAAATCCTGATTATGGCGTATACTTAGCTAAGAATTTTTTATGAAGGAGAAAAAATTTTTATGAGCGATCTTAAAAAACTTAATCAAATTTACGAAGGCAAAGCTAAAAAAGTTTTTGCTACAGATAGCCCGGATTTTTATATAGTCGAGTACAAGGACGACGCTACGGCGTTCAACGGTCTTAAGCATGGCACAATCGCGGGCAAAGGCGTTATCAACAACAAGATGAGCAATTTAATGTTCGCTCTGCTCGAGAAGCACGGCGTCAAAACTCACTTTGTCGAACAACTTAGCGACCGCGAAACAGTCGTTAAAGCCGTGAAAATCGTTCCGCTTGAAATCATTATTAGAAACGTCGCGGCGGGTTCGTTCTCAAAGCGTTACGGCGTCGAAGAGGGGACAGCGCTTAAATGTCCGACGCTCGAATTTTCTTTAAAAGATGACGCGCTTAACGACCCGTTGATTAATGATTCTCATATAATCGCGCTCGGCGTTGCGACAGAAAAAGAGCTCGACGAAATTAGAACGCTTGCTTACAAAGTTAATGACGTTCTCAAAGAATTTTTCTTGAGCATCGGCGTTAAGTTGATTGACTTCAAAATCGAAGCAGGAAGATTAAGCAACGGCGAAATAATTTTGGCCGACGAAATTTCACCTGACACTTGCAGATTTTGGGACGCAAAGACAAACGAGAAACTTGACAAGGACAGATTCAG
>CAJORD010000044.1 GCA_905236605.1 uncultured Synergistales bacterium
AACATCACAGAAGAATATAAGCAATAAATACATTGTTCTTCTTGAAAGCGGCGAATTACCCGACGGCTTGTACATCAAACAAGAAAATTCATCATATTTTGCTTCAAGGGTCTATTTGAAAGGAATCCCGACCACATCTAAGCGGCCTTACACTTTCACATTGAAAGCAAAGAGAATCAGCGACGGTGGTTATGCTACAAAAACGTTTAATCTCTATGTAAATACATCAAGTGTCAGTGTTAAACAGGATTACAGCATGTCATTGACGCAACTTACAAGTTTTAGCAATGCGTCCTTCGGTACACTCGGAGTTTCTCAACAAAAATACTTCTATGTAAGTGGCGGCACCACCCCGTTCACGCCGTCCGTTACTTATGGCGAACTTCCTCACGGTTTAACACTAACACAAGTGGGAAGATTTACAATTATTAGCGGCACGCCTCAACGTTATGGGCAATATGATCCTTTCATAATTCGAGTAACAGGCGCTAACAACAGATATACACAGCGTACTTTCTCAGGCGTTACAATAAAAGACAATCCTAAATTTACATCTGGTGCTGATGACGAAGACACGCCCGCAAAGCCCTCGTTTGTGTCAACATCATTACCGACAGCTTATATCGGCACTGAATACAATGTAACGCTCTCTGCAAATGGTACACAGCCTATAACCTGGTCGCCTGTAACGTCGTTGCCAAGCGGATTTGATTTAGATTTTGAAACGGGCGCAATCACCGGTATTCCAACTAAAACTGGAAAATACAAATTCAAAGTCAAAGCCGAAAATGAAATTGGATCTGTAACAAAGAAATTAACGCTCAAGATTATGGATCAAAAGCCAGTAATTCAAACGCAGGACGTTTTAGACGATGACGCTGAAGACGGTGAAGAAAACGACGAAACCACACGCTGGACTTTGCCCGACGGAGTTTTGAAGGTTCCTTATGAAGTTCAACTTGAAAGCACTGGAACCGGCACAATTAAATGGAGCAAAATCGGCACGCTTCCTTCAGGTTTGACACTGAACAAGAGCAAAGGCATAATTTCAGGTACTCCAAAGAAGGCCGGTACTTATGAATTTTCAATCAGAGCCAAGAATAAATCCGGGTCTAATACAGTTGTATATACTCTGACTATTCTCGAAACAGAGCCAGAAAAGACTGATGACGACGAAGAATCAGAAGAAGAGACAGGCAACACTAACGACACAAATTCAAGTCTTCCTGAAAAATTAATTTTTGAAGACGAATCACAAGATGAGAATACAGGCTCCGGCATTGCTATCACAGAACTTTTCATGTTAAGCGACGATGAGAAACTCAATGGCGAGATTTTCAAAAATGCTGGTGCTCCTGCTGATTTCGTGATTGATAATTGGGTCGATGAATACGGTCGTAATGTCAAAGTCTCTGACGTTAAAATCTTTGTCAATGACGAACTTGTCGAAGGCGTTGTGATTTCTGATGACGGCTCTTTCACACTTCCTGAAGAAATTGTAAGTGGCGAACTTAATATTTACGCCTTAGGCAATGCTAACGGCCATGAACTCAGAACTAGCGAGATTTATATCACTGCGTCCGGAGCTGAAACTGAAACACAAAATACTAGCTCAGGAAATTCGGGAGCAGGTTGTAATTTTGCGACTGGATTTGCAGGCGCGTTGTTCGCGTTAGTTGCGTTTATCACTAAAACAAAAAAGCACTCTTAATATAAAAATTGAGGAGCAGGGAAGTTAATTCTCTCTCCTCGTTTTTCTTATTCTACTATAGGCTCTATCTTTCGAGTTAAATTTTTCTCAACGTCAGATAATTTCGCTCGTTCTCCAAATAAAAGTAGCGTGTCGTCAGCTTGCAAGACTGTTCCGCCCTTCGGAATTAAAAATTTAGCTCCACGATTAATTAACAAAATTGCAACACCCTCAGGGAATTTTAACTGGCTGACCGTCTGACCGACTACAGCGGCTTCGGGCGTAATATCTACCTCGCGAGTCTCTTCCGTACCGCTGCCTGGCGTTATGTCAAATGCTAACGGGTATGTCTTCGCTTCTCTAACAACTGCGTCGAGCTTCAGCCATTTCGCTACGTTCGCTAAAGTTTTTCCCTGAAGCATTACAGAAGTTAATACAACAAAGAAAATTAAATTAAACATGTATTTAGCTTGCGTGTGTCCTTCGGTTAATGGATAAGTCGCAAGAATGATCGGCACTGCTCCGCGCAATCCTGTCCATGATACAAATAATTTTTCACGAAAATTAAATCTACTGAACATTGAACCAATGAATACAGCCAGCGGCCTTGCAAAAAACATTAAAGCAAACGAAATTAAAAGTCCGACGCTTATAACAGAAAAGTTTACTAATTCCTTAGGATTTACGAGAAGACCAAGCACGAGGAACATTATAATCTGCATCAGCCACGCGAAGCCTTCGTGAAATCTTTGCAAACTGTATTTATATAGAAAATCTCCGCCGCCCATCACAATTCCGCAAATATAGACAGCTAAGTATCCGTTGCCGTAAACGCTTTCAGTTAAGCCAAACGTCGTTAATACTATACAAATTCCCCACACTGGATATAAAGCTTCGTTTGAGACTTTCAACCTTTGGATCATGTAACAAGCAAAGCGTCCCATTAAAAGTCCCATTGCTCCGCCTGCTAACATCTGAACGACAAACTTAATCGCAAGCTCCGTAACAGGTACGTCAGGAGTCTTCAGCCATGTTAAGGCCGTCAACGTCAAGAACACTGCCATAGGATCGTTACTGCCTGACTCGAACTCAAGCAACGGTTTCAGCGCGCCTTGAAGTCCGACCTTTTGAGTACGCAAAATCGAAAACACTGCCGCCGCGTCCGTCGATGAGATTATCGCACCGAGCAAAAACGCATCTTTATAATTAAACTGCGGAAGCATTGCTATCGGGAGCGCCGCAAATACTGAAGTTAGCAAGACTCCCAGAGTCGATAAGACTACGCCTTGAGTTACTATGGGTTTGATGTCTGACCAACGAGTCTGAAAGCCGCCGGAGAACAATATAAACGCGAGCGCAAATGTTCCGACCTGATTAGCGGCTTCGGCATCACTGAAATCTAAACCGCCTGGACCGTCAACGCCAGCCAACATTCCTATAGCTAAGAATAAAATCAGAGCCGGGACTTTGAACTTTTCCGACAACGTGCCAGCTACAAGACTCATGAAAAACAAAAATCCAGCAACAAGAAAAGGATCGACAGTTTGAAGCAAAGAAAATTTTCCTCCTGAATTTAATTTATGATTTTCGTGAATTAAATCAGTTTTTTTGTTTTAAGGCAAGCAAAAAAATTTTGAGAGTTGACAGAGAAATTTTTCAAGCTATAATGTTTGACGTAACGAACAAATACGAAATTGAAATTGATGAATCGATTTTGAGAGTTTCAACCCTGCAATGAGACTTTCGAGAATAAATTATAGAAGATGAATTAATAACCCTCGTTCTTGTTCGATCGTTTTAGTTTTACCCCCCTCAAAAAACAATCGCCTCCTATCCACTCGGATTAGGGGGCTTGTGTTTTATATAACTTCATTAACTCGCTCACGATCTCTTCTTCTGAAATATTTTTCGCGAATCCATACGCTTCACACACTGCCGCATCGTTGGCCTTGTGAGCTTTCAATAATTCTTCCGGCATCGTCAACGGGTCATATAAATCAGCAAGCGACGAGTCCGGGAATTTTTCGCGAACGTCAAGAATCTTTTGCGCGGTCGATTCGATTTTTTCACGCAGCTTTTCAGACGGCAACGGCCATGGGAAATTGTTATAGACGATGTCTTTTGAGTAGCGATAATCGCTCTTGAGG
>CAJORD010000045.1 GCA_905236605.1 uncultured Synergistales bacterium
AAATTGGATCAAACTCGATTAACTCATCATATAGCGCGTCGCACCACGTTTTCATTTTGTCATAAACACCGTCAAGCAGCGCGATTCCTTTCGACATGTGCCAAATATCCGAACATGCTTTTACAATTTTCTGATTATCATTAGCTGGACTCAATCCCATAAAATGACTTGCATAACCAGCGCTTTTACAAGTAGAGAGATAACGCCGCGCAACGTTTCTATATTCGTGATACAAAAATGCAACATGCTTAAAATCATTCATTCTAAGTTCTGCGCAGATTGTATTTAATTCTCTTCGCCTGCTTCCCAAAAGATTCATCTTGCCGCATAACATGTTAAGACAAATAGCACGCCAGAGCCACCAGTCTATATTATCGCGCTTTTTGTTAGTATGATCAGAGTATCTTTCATCATATAAGACGCGTAAAAAGCTGGAATCTTCATCAATAGGCAACGAGTTTAATATTTCCAATCTTTGCTTAGGCTCAATGACGCTGTAATAATTTTTGAATTTCTCGTCAATCGTGTACATTTTAATTAGTTTTTAAGACTGTG
The DNA here is from genome assembly GCA_905236605.1 of uncultured Synergistales bacterium. Taxonomy (GTDB): domain Bacteria; phylum Synergistota; class Synergistia; order Synergistales; family Aminobacteriaceae; genus JAFUXM01. The sequence goes on from CAJORD010000045.1 coordinate 556, forward strand.
AATAGGTGCAGGGATTCTTCCGCCACGCCTTATAAAATCTGAACTTTTCGCTTGATTTACTTTCATAACCGGAGCAGCGCCTAATAATCCACCAAACTCAACTGTATCACCAAAATTTTTATGTGGAGCTGGTATAATTCTCACAGCTGTAGTTTTAGAATTAATTACGCCGATAGCGGCTTCATCAGCGATTATGGCTGAAAGAATTTCCGCGCTTGTATCGCCGGGTACAGCTATCATATCCAAACCAACAGAGCAAACGCAAGTCATAGCCTCAAGTTTTTCGATGTTTAACACGCCTTTTTCGACTGCCGCAATCATTCCCTCATCTTCGCTAACTGGAATAAACGCGCCCGATAATCCTCCAACATGCCCTGAAGCCATTACGCCGCCTTTTTTTACAGCGTCATTTAGTAAAGCAAGTGCAGCTGTAGTACCGTGAGCGCCGCAAGTCTCAAGGCCCATTTCTTCCAGTATTCGTGCCACACTGTCGCCTTGAGCCGGAGTCGGAGCGAGTGATAAATCTACAACTCCAAAAGGAATACCTAATCTTTCTGAAGCTGCATTGGCTACCATTTGTCCCATTCTTGTTATTCTAAAAGCAGTTCGCTTCACAGTTTCAGCGACAATGTCAAAACTTTTTTCGCGAACATCTTGCAACGCTTTATATACAACTCCCGGCCCAGAAACTCCAACATTGATAACGCATTCCGGCTCGCCTTCACCATGAAAAGCACCTGCCATAAAGGGATTATCTTCAACAGCATTTGCAAATACAACAAGTTTTGCACAGCCTATGCCATCATTTTTGGCGGTAAGTTCTGCAGTTTGCTTGATTATCTTTCCCATAAGTGCCACAGCGTCCATGTTTATGCCGGCTTTTGTGGTTGCAACATTCACACTTGAACATACAAGTTCTGTTTCAGATAATGTTTTGGGAATTGCATTTATTAAATTCAAATCTGCGTTTGTAAATCCCTTATGAACAAGTGCCGAGAAGCCGCCGATGAAGTTCACACCGCAATTTTTCGCTGCATTATCAAGCGCATGACCGATTATTGAATAATCATTATTTTCACATGCTGCTGCAACTTGTGCTATGGGAGTAACAGAAATTCGTTTGTTAATTATTGGGATTCCATATTCTTTCTCAATCTCGCAACCAGTGCTCACAAGATTTTCTGCCTTTTTACAAATTTTTGTATAAATTTTTTCTGCGCATTTTTTTATATCCGAGTCTGCGCAATCATGCAACGAAATCCCAAGCGTGATTGTTCTTATGTCTAAATGCTGATGGTCAATCATGTTGACCGTTTGCATTATGTCTGAAATATTGAGCATGATTTACACCCTGTGCATGGCGTTAAAAATGTCCGCCCGTTGTATATGAATGTTAAGTTGTTCAGATTCGCCACGTTGAATCAGTGCTGAACGAATTTCATCAAAACTAAATGATGATGTAGAAGTATCAACTAAAAGTGTCATTGTAAAAATTCCCTCCATTACAGTTTGGTTAATATCCAAAATGTTTACACTCATTGAAGAAAGCAACGAACAAACGCTTGCGATGATGCCAACGCGATCTGCCGCTGTTACAGTCATTATCGCTTTCAAAATTAACACTGCCTTTCTATTTTTAGTTTTTGTAATTATAGCAAAACTTTCAGTTTTTGTGATAAAATTTGTGAAAAATTTTTATGAAAGAGATTTGTAAAACAAAATGGACAGAAAAAAAGCCTTGGCTTCGTTCAAAAATTATGTTGCCGCCTATGATTATAACAATAAAGGCGTATCTTTGAAAATTGCACATACATATAGGGTAGCTGAAATTGCAGATAGTATTGCGTGCAGTGTTGCTGGTGCAGAAGCTGATTTAGCTTGGTTACTAGGTTTGCTCCATGATATTGGAAGATTTGAACAAATTATAAGATATGGAACTTTCAAGGACGCTTTTTCAGTGGATCATGCTGAACTTGGGGCGGATATTCTATTTTGCGATGGCCTTATTAAAAATTTTCCAGTCTTTGACCACCAAAAAGAGCTTATAGAAACTGCCATAAGGCTTCACAATAAACTAACCGTACCAAACGAACTCGACAAAGAAACCAAGATGTATAGTAATATTCTTCGTGATGCAGACAAAGCCGACATATTCAGAGTACTAACAGAACCGCCATATGATGAGCGCAAAACCGAGAACCTAACTATACGAAATGAAATAATGCAGTGTGTTTTTGAGCATAGATGTGTACCGCGAATAGCTGTTCAGGTTAATGAGCTTGAATTACTAGCTTCACAGTGTTGCATGGCTTTTGAGCTTACTTATACTAAAACATACGAAATTGTATATAAGCAAGGATATTTGAAAAAATTATTAGATGCTCCCGAGTTAGCTATAATCAAGTCTGAGATTAAAAAAGCTTGGGAGACAAAAAATTTTATATTTCCCGTTTAACCTCTTCAAATGCAATTTGCCCCAACACAGAAATAGAGCAATTATTATTTACTATATCGAGTAAATTTTCAGGAATATCAAGACATTCACTACGAGAAATTTTTTCATTTTGCATTCGTTGAAATACATCAAAATTTTTTCTTACAACTTTTTTGACATCAGGCAAAAGAGAAATTTTCGTCATTGGTATTTTTAAAAGTTCATCTGAATTTTCAAAAGTGCTAAAAATCTCGTCAGCGTAGAACATTCCTAAAATTTGCATGTAATACTGTAACGACTTAAAACCGCCTGAAAGATTAAATACAATTTTATAACCTTGTGAACGAAATGCAGGCAATTTTACTGCGCACCATTTAACTAGATTATTCACGCCTAGACGGAATTCATCAAGATCGAAAGAGCTAAACTCTTTTATTAATATAGGTTGAAATTTAATATTGTTGCAAGCGCCCCAATATTGTATAAGTTCCGCAGCTCTTTGTCCCTGATAAGTGTCAGTATGCAGCAAGTAATGAACATCTCTTACAGCTTCGTCTAATTTGTCATCGTAAAACTTAATGAAGCCGTTTAGCTCTGTTGACATTGTACTAGCTTCATAAAGTTCAGCATGTGTTAGTTTATCATGTCTAACTTTGCAGATTTGTTCAAATATACTAAGTTCTCCTGGCGTATATTCAGAGTAGCTCTTATTTGTATTTTTCTTTAAAAATTTGATGTGTTCAAAGCGTGTTCCATTTGAAAAAACGCTTATGCCGCAAGGCGTTACAGTTACTCGCTGCATTATTCTCTCTCTTATCTCCTTATCTGTGCGCGGGTATTATCTCAAGCCAATATCCGTCGGGGTCTTGTATGAAATAAATCCCCATTGCTGGATTTTCGTAGCAAATGCAGCCCATTTTTTTATGAAGCTCATGAGCAGCAGCAAAATCATCAACATGAAACGCAAGGTGAAATTCCTCATCTCCTAAATCATATTTGCCACTATGGTCGGCAAGCCATGTTAGCTCTAATTCAAAGTCCGAAGTGTCATTACCAAGATACGCAAGTATGAAAGAGCCATCGGAAGCCGTTTTGCGTCGTTTTTCGCTTAAACCTAGAGCCTTAGCATAAAAATCTATAGAGTTGTCGAGGTCTTGAACGTTGTAATTTTCGTGAACCATCTTAAATTTCATAAACATCATTCCTTTCGTTAATTTCATTTTAGCACTTTGTTGTAGAAATGTAAGCAACTTCATGCTAAAATACAAAAAACTTTTGAAAGGACGAATTATTATGCCAAGAGTGTATCAAAGCACAAAAGATTTCACCGAGGAAGAAAAAGCCGTTATCCTTACACGTTTGAAGACTCAGAAGGCTGTTGATATTGCCAAAGATTTGGGGACATCGTGGCAGGTCATTGTGGCGCTTCAAAATGCTTCGCGCAAAGTAACCAAACGCTCTCATGCTAAGCGAATAAAAATCGAAAAACGTGATGCAATCTTAGCAAGAGCTGCCGAAATTGGAGTTGCCAAGGCAGCCGAAGAAGCAGGGGTCAGCAAATGGACAATCGCAAAATGGAGACGTAATGCGAAAATTACAGCTACTAAAGCAAACCCGACCCCCGCAGGAATTTCAACAACAACCGAGAAAACAGCGCCAATAGAGCTGCCTGTTTCACACAGCGAACAGAAAACTTATACAGCGTTGGAATTTGAAAACGCGATCTTGAAAGAACAGATCGCAGCGTACGAGCAACAACTTGATAAATTAAGGCTTGCAATGACTAAATTATTATAGTTGTAGGATTATTTTTCCCTCCCCCCTAACACACGCAAAGATTCATCTGTTATAATTTTGTCATTCGATGTTAGGGGGTATGATTATAGAATAAAGGAGGTTTAATTGATTGAGATGAAAGGTACAATTACGCGCAGGCTAGATAGTGTGATTGATAATCTTCAAAGTGAGTTTCAAACGTTGTATTGTAAAGGCGATTTTATAGCAAAAATGGAAGCATTAAAGCTTGCAGGTAATCAATCAGATCGCCCAAGTAAACTCAAAAAATTGTTTGAGATGTTTGATGCGTGTGAAATTAAATATGAGCGTGGAATGAGCAATGAATATTACGAAAAATTAATTGCAAAATCAGCACTTCCAAGCTTCAAAGACCTTGAGGACAAGATGTTAATCAAGCTGTACTCTATATATGAAAGATATCCAACGCCTACAGAGTACATGACACGAATTGTAAATCGTTTATCTGATCCTGATGACCACTGGGAAGACGATTCACTGCAACTTAGAATCTTGAAGCAATTTATAAAGTATGGCGACTATTTATCGAGCGCAGGGTACAACGGTAGAAAATTTATAACTGACTATGCTAAAGATAAAATTTCTTCAAAATCGCTGGATTCAAAGACTGACGTAGTTAGAATAATTGCTGCTCTCGATGATGAGATTTTTAAAGCTCTTGATACTGCCTCGTCCGACCAAAAAAGCCCTGAAGGTAAATTTGGACTTCTTAAAATCGCTGATGATCTTGCTTTAGGCAAGTTTCATACTGAAGGTTCTACTAAAAAACAGTTGTATTTATTTGCAATGGCTTATGGAATGACGTATTATTCAGGTGCAGATGACACAAAGATAGATGCTGAAACGGATATCGAGATAAATCTCTTTCGCGATTACTACACCAACAATTTAATGCGATTTATTTCTGATGTCTACAAAGGGAAACTCGATGAATATGAGCTTGATCCATCAGGGCAAGGCATAAATTACAAAAATTTTGCGGAAATGATTTACTTATATTACATATCACAAAAATTCACTCCGCGAGAAAAAATCGCAAAATCAAGCGCTATGATAGAAAAAATCAAAAAAGAAAGACGTCAACAAGGCTCAGAACCTAGTATTCAGGATAATGGAACTGAAACTTACAGGAATTTATTCAGCGAAGAAATTTTGAATAAATCAGAGGCTGAGTTTGAAGAATTTATCAAGCAAAACTACGATTGCGACACATTCCAAGGGAACTACAGCAGGGGAGTTTTACAGCTCGGCACGACACAAAATTCCGCTTTTAAGGTTTATAGCGAGCTTCTAGAGAGATTAAGGGAACTTATTAAAGAGAAAGAAAAGGATATTCCTGAAAAATCTCGCATGACACTGGAAAATTGTAATTATGGTTTGTGGTTTACCGATGTTGCAGCTTTCTGGAAATACGGTTGCGAGAGTATTTGCGAGCGTAATCCTGAAATTGAACGCGAAAAATTTGCTGAATTCATGGAATTGCTTCTTGCTATGAATAATTTCCTTGGTTACGCTGTAAAAGAAGATGAGAGCACAAAAAGCGGAGAACAGGAACGGGCAGAGCTTTCAACTATTAAAACAAAAACGTTGTATGCATCGGAGAGTACTGTAACAAGAAGTTCGATAATTGTTGCGTTTTATTATTACTACAATGCGCTTCATGAGAAAGACGGGCAAGATAAATGGAAAAATTTTGGTGAACTCTTCAACGAATATAAAAGAGTACTTAATCCAGAACTTGCAAAAGCCTACTATCAGCCTTTGAGCGGAAGAAACATTTTTGATCTTCTTGTTGTATTTTCATCTTACGCATATTTAAATATGTAAAATAGTAAGGAGAAATTCGTTTTTATATGTTAATAAAATCTTTTAGTGAACACGGTTTTCATCATGCAGAAATGAATCAAGATAATCAAGACGCTGTGTATTATGGCAACAATAAAAATTTCACTGTAATATCTCTAGCTGATGGCGTATCTGAATGTCTTCAATCTCGTACAGGAGCTGAAATAGCGAGTCGTGCATCTACGAATTTACTTTTGAAACATGGAGATTTATTTATGGAGCTTGATAATCAAAAAATTGCTCAAATTGTGATTTCGCATGTTTTATATGAACTTAGATATATAGCCGATCAAGAGTCAAAAAAAATTGAAGATTATTCAAGCACGCTAGCTTGTGTTCTACTGGATAAAAGAAGAAATAAAATCCTTTGCATGAATCTTGGAGATGCTATAATTCTTGCTTCAGATCCTGGAAATTGTAAAGTTTTGACAATGCCATACGATAGTTCAGAAGGTTGCTGTGTTACTACAACATACAATGCATATTTAGCAACTGTTGTAAATTTTTTTGATACATCTTCTATCGATTCGGTTGTAATATGTTCAGATGGAGCTTGGAAGCAAATGTTTCAGAAAAATAAGTTAAAATATGAAGTATTTGCTTTAATAGCAGCAAGTAAATATGACGTTTTAGAACAATTTTTGAGGCGACAAAAATGTTTTGATGATTTTAGTTTTATATCGTTGGATATGAAACAATCAAGGAAGGGAAAAGCTGCGTGAATAAAAGAAAATATTTAAAAAATAAAATTCTTCTTTGTGCTGTAAGTGACGGAATTGTATTCAAGCGAACATTTACAATTACTAAAATGATCAACGATGAAGGGGCATTTTCTATCTGTTACGAAGCCTATCACGAAAAAAGTGGAAGAGGAGTTTTGAAGGAATTTTACCCTAAAAATATCCTCGGCTTAGTTCGAGATAAAAAAGGTCAATTATTGTGTTCTTCAGATTTCCATGAACTCAATAAAAATTTTACAGAATTAGAAAAAGAGTACATTCGGCCTTATGAAATGTTGCTTGCAGCTAAACAAAGTGATAGTAATCAAGATATATCAACATTTATACCAATTTTTGAAATTTATCACGGTTGCGATGAGTACGGAAACATAATAGGCACCACCTATATTTGGACGCCTACGCCTGAATTAGAAACTTTTGATGTAATTTGTAAAAAAATTCACGAATCGCCAACTTATAAGCCTGAACATAAGTTATTAACTGTATTGACGGCAATAGATTCTCTTACAAAATGTATTTGCATACTTCATTCTATGGGGGTGATTCATCGCGATATTAAGCCTTCAAATTTTGGTTTTTTGAAACGCGGCGATCAGACATTAACTCAGACGTTATCACTATTTGACATAAATTCATTATGCTCTGTTTATGCAAATGATACAACCGCCATCGGTACAAAAGGATATATGGAACCTGAAGCAGGCTATGAAACTGCTGATAACCAGACGGATATTTACTCAATCGGTGCAACATTATTTCGTGCGATTGTTGTATCTGATGAAATTGAAAAAAACGGTGGAAATTATAAAACTGAGTATTATGATAGACTTAATGAATTTGTTGATAATTCTTTATTAATACAGGCGTCAGAAGCTAATTCACACCCTAGATTGAGAAATATTTTAACTACAATGCTACGTAAGTGTCTGTGTGAAAGAACATATCGCTACACTAGGTGTGAAGAAATTATTTCGGATCTTAAAATAGCTCTGTTTTATGCGTTGCCATCTGAATTTACACAATTAAGACAAGATAATCAAAAATGGATTTTGGCAGATGTTGAAAAATTATTGGATACGCAAAAAGATAGAAATTCTTCACTTGCAATTCAATATTATTTGTATAAAAATCCGCTTTATCAATCTTGTCCAGATTCAGATAGCATAAATGTTCTTATCGCTGGACTAGGTAAACATGGACAAAAATTTCTTGATATATGCCTTCAAAATGGCCAGATTCGCAACAAAAAATTGAATGTTGTAGTTGTATCTGATGATGTAACTTTTAAGGAAATTTATTTGTCTGAAAGGCCGGCATTACCAAATTTCTTTAATATAGATGGAGCTAATTCAGATGATGATAATTATGGGAATATTTCATTTGTAATAACCAAGCTTAACGAAAAAGATGGAGTTGATACAACTGCTTTAGAAAATATCATGTGTCAATATCATGATAAACAACCTCCGCATTATATTTTTGTTGCATTAGGTCAAGACGAATTGAATTACAAAGTAGCTCAAACTTTCAAGACTTCAGCAGAAATTTTGGATATAAATTGTTTTATCAGCTACATTTGTGAAAATAATAAAATGCAACAAAAAGACTTAGGAATTTGCCCATTGTATATAAATAGAGATATAAAAAAATTGGCAATGTATCCTGAAATTGAACGAATGGCTTTCAATACTCATCTAGTTTGGGAAAAGAATCTAAATATCGGCATTAGGAGCATAAAATCAGACTACAAGAAAAATTACAATCACGATTCTTGTATATCAAGTGTTTTTTCTTTGAAATATAAATTATTTAGTATGGGTATAAACCTCGACGTATTCAGTTTTGATGAGGCAGCTAAAATTTTCAAAGAGATGATTTTTAACAAGAAAAATCGTACACTCCGAAATGAGTTAATATGGATTGAGCATCGAAGATGGGTTACAGAGAAAATTTGTAGTGGTTGGCGAAGTTTACAAAATATAGAACGCTGCACCAGTTCTAGTGATACAAAAGATGAAAAGCAAAAACTTCATATATGTATCAGGAAAAGCAGGCCGGATCAAAAATTAGCCCATGAATATGCTGATCCTATAAAATGGGACACAATATCTAAATCCGAATTTGAAAAACTAGATGACCTTGATAGAGTCTCTGTAGAACTGCATTTAATGTTCATGAAGAAAGCTGCTTCAATTCAAGAAATACATAATCCACTTTCAAATAGTATTTTGATTGGAATTTCAACGCTAATTGATGATAATAAACAAGCTGTTATAGCGTTTGAAGAGTGGTTAGCTTGTATGAGAGATATACAAAATGGTGACATTTCCAAGGCTCCCTTGTATAAAAGTTTGAAAAATACTTTTTTGAAAATAACGGATAAATTCACTAGTGAACGCAAAATAGCTTTAGAAGAACAAATTAATGCATTAGAAACGATTTTCAGGCCAATATTAGCAAGCATGGAATATCGTAACTTCAAAAACGATGATACAGCCCTTGTTGATAATATTCCATTTATACTCACTTATTCTGAAGAGGCATATTTAGTAATTCCATTTGCTTTTGGTGATAACACCTCTGTATTTGGAAATGTTTCAGCAGCTACAGTCGCCGGGCCATCAAATATTATTTACTTGTGCCTTATTGAAACAAACGAAGATTTTAACGCGCTTTGTGAGTATGTTCCATATGTCATTGAGTACATGGAAAAGAAAAATTTTAATGCAAACGTTGATGTTGTCTTACTTTATAAAAATACAAAAATTTTTGTGAATGATGAACTTAAAAAAAGTTTGCTTGAGATTGGGAAGGGAAAAATCAAACAGGTGAAAATTATCACTTTTTCTTATCCCGAGAGCATTTCTCAAAAATTGAAGTTGTATCTAAAACAAAGAGCAAAAAATAAACGCTTTTTCGCGCTCGAAAAAAATTCTACGGCCCTTTCTTATATGTTGCAAGGTAGCGGTTTATATAATTCGTTTGCAAATTACAGCTTCGATTCATACAACATTAAGTTTTATGATATTGATGGCTGTGATATGCTCGGATATATTACAAAAAGACCGTATATAACTGTTTCTGACATGGCTACATTCAGTCTTTCTTCAGGAGAGCGCAGTGTTCAACCTGAATTTTTCGAAGATTACAAAGAACTTTGGGCTAAATATTGCGAAAAGCCAGGATTTTGGAAACTTACGTGTGATATTTTGGCCGAGTATTCCGATAAAAATGACGTTATAGCCTCGTTTAGGCGGCCTCAACAACATGAAAAAAACGATGCTGCAAAAATATACACTTACATTCTTCCATCTATGTGCAGAAAAACTGTATCTAAAATTATCGACTACTTGAAAACACAAGAAATTTTAGAAAAAGGAAGCTATGTTAGAAATTACACCGCTGATTCTTGCCAAGTCGTTATTTCTGATCGTTGTAATGCTATCGCTGAATATGATAGCCTGTTTGCAAATGTTTATGCCCTCATGCTCCCTGACGATATCAGGCTTTTTCTTGATACAAAACGTCATGAAGTCAAAGTAATTTTCAATGCTCTTGTTGTAAAAGATCTTCAAATTACGGGAAGTAGGTATGCTGAAATCCTTTCTTTACTGAAGTTTTTCAAAAATAAGGGCTATATTCTTGATTTATGCGCGAATCAAAATCAAGATACAAAAATTAGCTTTACATACGCAACCGGCACAATTAAAAAACTTTTAACTACAGCAGGGAAAATTTTAGAAATTTACACATCACATAAAGTCAAAGAACTTGGAAAATTTGATGACGTTGCAAGCAGTTTTGAAGTAAACTGGAAGGGCACTGAAGTAAAAAGTGAATTTGACTGTGTTCTCACAAAAGGATTCAGAACTTTATTTGTCGAATGCAAAGCACGTTCTGATATTTCACAAGAATTTTATTTTAAGTTGGCTGCATTAGCTCATCAATTCGGCATAAACGCAAAGGCTGTGCTAGTTGCTGACACTCAAGAAAAAAGTTTTCACGATAACGCGGCCTTCAATGCTATGCAACGAAAACGCGGCGATATGTTGGACGTTATTACAGTCTGGAAGCCTGATGAAATCAATAATATTGGACACACGCTTCTAAAAATTATCAATGGAACATATACGACTTCGGAGGAATAAAAATTGTATACACCTAATCCAATTTGTACTGGCGATGTGGTTTTGCCCGAAGCATTGCTGAGCTTAACTGAAAAAATTGCGTCAAATGTTCATGATGTCTGGGCGATTGGTCGAATTTCTGAAGGCTGGACTTACGGCCCTGTCAGAAACAATGAAAAGAAAATCACGCCTCTGCTTGTGCCTTATTCGGAATTGCCCGATAGTGAAAAAGAATACGACAGAAACACCGCGCTGGAAACTTTAAAATTAATTATTAAATTGGGATATAAAATAGTGTAAGGTTATTTTTGGTGGGCCCACCTGGACTCGAACCAGGAACCTTCCGGTTATGAGCCGGTGGCTCTAACCACTTGAGCTATGGGCCCGTCAACTTTGAGAATTTTACACGAGCCTTGATTTTACGTCAAGCATCAAATTTTTTGCAATCGTGGTGCGCCCGAACGGGAGGGCGCTATTATAATTAAAAATCTAACTTCTTTAACGCGAATTTTGAAATATATATTATAATTTGTTCAACACTGCGCCATTATCTTAATGGACAATTTTCGTAAACTAAATCAAGAACTTTAGAAAGGAAGCAGAAGACAATGAAGGAATTTAAGTACGTCATCACCGACCCGGTAGGAATCCACGCTCGCCCCGCAGGTTTGCTCGTCAAAGAGGCAAAAAATTTCAAAAGCACCGCAACTTTCATCAAAGGCGACAAGAGCGCTAAAGCCACAGCCTTAATGAAGCTCATGGGAATGGGCATCGTTCAGGGTGACGAAGTTACTGTCCGCGTTGAAGGCGAAGACGAAGAAGCCTGCGCCGCCGCCATTGAGAAATTCCTTAAGGAGAATTTTTAATGCAAGTCGTTAAAGGCACAAAAATCGTAAACGGGATCGCCATCGGCAAAATTAAAGTCTATAAAGCCCCCGTTTATGAAATTAACGAAGACCTCATCAACGACATAGCCGCCGAGATAGAACGCTTTGAAGCCGCTCGCCTCAAAGTTCAGGAAGAGCAAAATGCGCTCTATGAAAAGGAAATGAAGGAAGGCCACAAAGACACCGCCGGAATTTTCGAGGCTCACGCTATGATGCTTGATGACGATGATTTAATCGACTCGTGCAAGGAAATCATGGGCGAAGGCCACACCGCTGAATTTGCTGTGCGGGACGGATTTGAAGCTGCCGCAGAAATGTTCAGAAATATGGACGACGAATATTTCAAGGCTCGCAGCGCGGACGTTATCGACCTCAAAAACTCGATGCTTGATGTCTTATTTGGAGCCGACACTGCGAACTTACAGGGCACTGAGCCCGCAATTCTTGTTGCAGAAGATTTAGCACCGTCTGAAACTGTAAAGCTTGATAAATCTTTGTTGCTCGGACTCGTAACTCGTCAGGGAAGTTCAAACAGCCACACCGCAATCTTAGCCCGCAGCATGAACTGGCCGACGTTGATTCAATGTCATGATGCCGCTGATGATTGGGACGGAAAATTTGCAATTCTCGACGGCTACAACTCCTGCATCTACATTGAGCCTGAACAGAACATCATCGACGAGCTTACGGCTAAGCAAAAAGAAGACAAAGCGAAAGAAGCCAAGCTTCAGGAGCTCAAAGGCAA
>CAJORD010000046.1 GCA_905236605.1 uncultured Synergistales bacterium
AATTTTCTGCGGGCTTCCCCGAAGAGGTCGAATGGCTCATGACTAACGGCTTCGACGAACGATTTAATCCGCTTAAAGGGCTCGGCTATCGTGAGCTTATCGAATATCATCGCGGAAAAATAAAACTTAATGAGGCTCTCGAGTCGTCAATCGCAAGGACAAAAGCGTTTTGCCGCCGTCAGCAGACTTGGTTTAAGAAATTTTCTCCGGCGGTGTGGTTCGATATGTCAACATCGACTCACGAGAACGAAATTCTTGAGCTTATAGAGCGTCATCTTAATGGCGAGGTCGTTGCGGAATGAAAATCATAATGGCTAAGCACGCCGGTTTCTGTTTCGGGGTCAAACGCGCCGTCGACGCTATTGAAAAATCTCTTGAAAATTCGCAGAAAGTCTGGACGATCGGTCTTCCGATTCATAACCCTCAAGAAGTCGCGAGACTCGAGGCGATGGGTTTGAAAGTCGCGAATAACGCCGATGAAATTCCTTCGGGCGCAGAAGTTTTAATTCGCGCTCACGGTGAAGCGTTGAACGTTATAGAGAGTCTTCGCTCAAGAGATGTTAAAGTCCGCGACATGACGTGTCTATTTGTCCGCAAGGCTCAAGATTATGCAAAATCATTAAGCGAGAAAGATTATCACGTTGTATTGCTTGGCGATAAGAATCACCCGGAAATTAAAGGCATCATGGGACACGCCGTAAATGAAAATAATGTTGAGGTCGTGGCGAACGAAGCCGAAGCCGAAAAAATTTCCCGTTATCCTAAAATCGCTTTAATCTCACAAACTACACAGCGCGAAGAGCGGCTCGCAAACGTCGCGGCGATTTTAATTCGTAAGTGTCTTACGCTCCATGTCTGTAACACAATTTGCAAAGCTACTGCGGAACGTCAGGACGCTGTGAAAGAACTCGTTACTAACAATGACGTCGACGGAGTCGTTTTAATCGGCGGCCGGGCAAGCGCGAACACGGGCAAATTACGCGACATTATTAAATCTCATAATATAGAAGTCCTTTGGATAGAGGACGAAAACGAAATTGAATCAAATTTAGATTGGTTCAAAAATAAAAATACGATTGGTATTGCCGCCGGAGCAAGTACGCCGGAATGGCTTATCGATAAAATTAAAAAGCAAATAGGAGTTAGGAGTTAGGAGTTAGGAAGTATGAGAACTATAAATAAACTTCCTACTTCCTACTTTCTATTTCCTAACTAAAATTCAGGGGGTATCCATCAATAATGGATCAGCAGGAAGTATTTGAACAGCAGGAAGCAACACAGACACAAGCAACAGAGCACGAACCGGAAACAATGCAGGAAGCTCTTGACCAGTACGGCGACAACGTCCATTTAAGACGCGGCGAAACTAAATTAGGCACCGTAATCAGCAAAAGTGACGCAGGTTTCCTTGTTGATATAGGCTTTAAGTGTGAAGGCCTTCTTCCAATGAAAGAATATACGAATCATTCTCTCGTTGAAACAGAGCCGGAACCTAAACCAGGCGATCAGATTGAAGTCGAAGTCGTCAGCGTTCGAGATGGCGAAGAAGCTCAGTTATTGCTCAGCCGTTGGAGAAAAGAATTTGAAAAGCGTTGGGCAAAACTTGAAGAATTAGCCGCCGCCGATCCCATAATGACCGTCAAAGGTGTAAGCAGAGTCAAAGGCGGACTCATGGTCGAATGCTGCGGACTCGAGGGCTTTATTCCGATTTCGCATTTAACATTGGCAGGCAAGGGTGCGAATCCTTCAAACTTTGTCGGACAAAACATCAAAGTCAAATTACTTGACCATGACAAGCGCAAACATCGTTTAGTTTTCTCACGCCGTGAACTTTTAGAGGCAGCCGAAAACGAGCGCAAAGCTAAATTCTATGACAGAGTCCACGAAGGCGACGTCTTAGAGGGTGAAGTCAGCAGCTTGACAGACTTCGGAGTATTCGTGAATCTTGGCGAGATGGATGGCCTTGTTCATTTGTCCGAAATCACTTGGAAACGCAGCTTCAAACTTCGCGAAATGTTCAAGAAGGGCGACAAAGTTACAGTTAAAGTAACAGGCATCGACAAAGAAAAAGACAGAATTTCCCTCAGCATCAAGCAAGTTTCCGGCGATCCTTGGGACACTGTCAGCGAGAGAATCCACAAAGGCGATGTCTTCAAAGGTAAAGTTACGAACTTACCTGAGTTCGGAGCATTTGTCGAATTAGAACCAGGCATTGAAGGTCTTGTTCATGTAGGCGACATCAGCTGGACAAGAATCAAAAAGCCCCGCGACGTTCTCAAAAGAGGCGATGAGCTTGACGTTATCGTCCTTGACATAGACACGGAAAAGAAAAGAATTAGTCTCGGCAGCAAACAGCTTCATGATCCTTGGGCTGACGCAGATAAACGTTACCTGCCCGGACAGGATATTAAAGTTAAAGTTGTCAGACTCGCTGATTTTGGTGCTTTTGTCGAAGTTGAAGAGGGCGTTGAAGCCTTGATTCATATTTCTCAGCTCAGCCGCAAGCGCGTTGACAAACCTGCAGACGTTCTCAAAGAAGGCGACGAGGTTACAACTCGAATCCTTGAAGTCAACCCTGAGCAGCGCAGAATGAGACTCTCTCTTGCAGCTCTTGAGCCTGAACCAGAACCGGCACCAGTCTTAGAGCCCGAAGAGAAAGAAATGCCGAAACTTGAACAGAAAGCCGAACGCGGTGAAAAATCCGAACGTCGCGAACGTAAAGGCGGCAAATCACGAGCTAAGACCATTAAAGAGTCCGGCGGCTACGAAGATGACGACGAAGCACTTGAATATAATCCTTTCGCCGAAGCCTTCAAAGATGCAGACTGGAACAATTAATTTTAATTAGAAATTAGAAATGAGGGATTAGGAATTAAAAAACCTGATTCCTCACTTTTTTGTAAAAGTTTTTTAGGAGGAATTTTCATGGAATTTTTTGATGTTGTAAAAAATAGATTTTCTTGCCGCAAATTTTCCTCAAAGCCCGTCGAAGATGAAAAGCTCAACAAAATTTTAGAAGCTGCCCGTCTTGCTCCGACTGCCAAGAATGCCCAGCCTGTAAAAATTTGGGTTATTAAAAGTCCCGAAGCTCTCGAAAAAATTAAATCTACTGCTCCGTTTGCATGGCTTAAAGATGTTAATATTATTTTAGCTGTCGGCGGCACAACTGAAGGTGCATTCTTAAGACCTTCGGATAATAGAACTTTCGGTGATGTTGATGCGACAATCGTAGCGACTCACTTAATGCTAGCAATCGAAAATGAAGGCTTAGGTTCGACATGGATCGGATTTTTTGACGTCCCGAAAATCAAAGAATTTTTCCCGGAAATGAAAGATTATGATTTAGTGGCTTTGTTCCCTGTAGCTTATAAAGCTGACGGCGCCGAGCCTTCTGACAGACACGAAAAACGAAAATCTAAAGACGAATTAGTAAAAATTTTATAAAATTAAATTAAAAGTGAGAGATAAAAATAATTTAATCCGGGCTTTTGTTGCTGTGAAAATGCCCGATGAAGTTTCAGAAGAACTTGAAAATTTTTTGTCCGAAGTCAGACCTCTTGCTAATATTCGCTGGGTTAAATTCGGACAGTTTCATATTACATTAAAATTTCTTGGCGAACTTGAGCCGCATGTAATTTCAAGCGTAAAAAATTCTTTAATGCCGATAAAAAATTTCGAGCCTTTTCAAATAAATCTTTCGTATATAGGCGCATTCCCTAACTTAAATTCTCCTCGAGTTATATGGCTGTCCGGCGATAATGGAGCAAAAGAACTCACTCAGCTTTCAAAAAAAGTCAACGATATTTTATTTGAAGATGAAGAATTGGAACGCGACCCTAAAAAATTCAAAGCTCATTTAACTTTAGCGAGACTCAGAGAAGGATCACAACGGCTTCCCGAAGAACTTGTGAGAAAATTAGGAACAGTTAAAAATTTTTCGTGGCAATGCGATGAATTATTTTTAATTCGCAGCGAACTCACAACAAAAGGACCGATATACACGGATTTGTTATAAACTATAAAGCGTGAAATCCTAAAGTGATATAATTATCAACGCTGTGTAGCAAAGAATGCGTAAGTCCAAGCGAGGACAGACGCATTTTTTTTATGTCTAAATTTTTTGAAGGAGTTTTGAATTTTGAACAAT
>CAJORD010000047.1 GCA_905236605.1 uncultured Synergistales bacterium
CAGCAAAAGCCGCCGACATCATTAGCGACTTGAGAAACTTGAAGACTGCCGCCCTTGCGTGGTACGCTGATAACTTGGATTATGTTGATAACGATAAAGTACGCCCAGGCACCACTACGAAGTTCAGCAATCTGAACACTGATAGAACGTACATTGCGAAGTACTTGGGCAATGGTGAAATTAATTCTGAATATTTGTTCAGCACGGGCAAAAATGTCGGAACGTGGTTTGCATACACTAACGTCAAAGATAGTAAGGTATTTGAAAAATTAAAATCACGTGCGGGCTCTGTAGGACTTTGTTTGTTGTCTAATACGAACGGCTCTACGTCCGCTGATTTGGCATCTGCCACCTACAATAATAACACCAACAACGTCGCTCTTTTCATTCGATAATATTCTTAATCCTAAGGAGGAAATCACAATGAAAAACACAAAGCGTAAAGGTTTTACCCTTGTTGAGTTATTGATCGTCATCGTCGTAATTGGCGTGTTAAGCGCTATGATGATGCTTTCCAGCACCGAAGCAGTTTCGTCAGCAAAAGCCGCCGACATCATTAGCGACTTGAGAAACTTGAAGACTGCCGCCCTTGCGTGGTACGCTGATAATATTGATTATGTTGACGGGAAGGTAACTTCGACATCGACATTGACCACAGCGTTTTCTTCTGGACATCTTAACGGTGCGGCGAATGATATAGCTAAGTATTTGGGCAGCGGTGGCATAGGCAGCGGTTATACTTTTAGTAATGGCGTAAAAGAAGGAGAATGGTTTGTGTGGTATGCCGTTACCGATAAAAAGGTAGCTGAAAAACTTAAATCGCGTGCAAGCTCAGTTGGTCTTTGCCGCGGCACTGCGAATAATTCTGCGTCTGCGGCAGAATCGGGAGACATCACTGTACAAACTACTGGCACGACCTACGTCGGTATGTTCATTCGCTAATTCAAATCCGAAATTCAAACGTCCCTCTCTGGAAACAGGGAGGGAATTTTTTTATGCGCGTTTCTCAAATAAAAGAATAAAAGCTCAAAAAAAATCGCCCGCTTTGAACAGGCGATCTTAAATTTCAAATTTCAATCTCAAATTCGCTTACTTGCATGGCGAATAGCCGCAGCTGAAACAATATTCGCAGCCGGAAATCATTTCCAACGGTGAGCCGCAATCCGGGCAAATTAGCGACTTGTCATTTAATCTCGCTGTCGTCGTCTGACGGTCGATTAATTTTTCAAGCAAAAGCGCTATAGCGTCCGGGATCGAGCGCGCTACGTGGTCATCGTCGCAATTTAACATCCAATATTCTTTGCCTGAAAGTCCTTTCAACGTGTCTATGAAGTCTTCGAGGCTGCAGCCTGAACGCAATCCGATCGAAATCACGCGCGATAATGCCTCCGTCATTGCCTTTAATTCAGAGCCGCTCTTGCCAACGTTGATGAAAATCTCAAATGGCTCTTTGCCGTCGAAGTTCAGCGTTACATAAATGCTTCCCCAAGGCGTCGTGTCCTTAATCGTCTTTCCAAAAACGACAAGCCCGGGACGCTCTTTGACTTTTTTATATTTCGTGTCCGCGGCTTCTTCGGGTTCTTTGTTTTCAGTTTCGGATTTTTTGACTTCAATCGGCTGGAACGATCTCGAGCCGTCGCGATAAATCGTAATTCCCTTGCAGCCGAGATTGTAGCAATCTTGATAAACGCGTCTGACGTCTTCGACTGTTGCAGAGTTCGGAAGGTTTACGGTCTTGCTTATGCCGCTGTCGATAATCTGCGCGAAAATCCCCGTTACGTTCACGTGCTGTTGTGTCGTAATGTCGTAGGCCGTAACATAAGCAGGGTTTGAAAGATGGCCATTTGAGGCGCGATATTCGGCCCTTTGTTCTGGGGTTAATAGTTTGTGCCAGAAGTCGCGATCTTCAAATCCGGAGCCGTCAGTCTTCATTATGCGCCTGTTCCATGACCACGCGAAATTGGGTTCAATTCCTGAACTCGTATCGAGCAACATTGAAATAGACCCGGTAGGAGCAATTGAAAGCCTTCGACTGTTTCGCATTTTGCCCGCGAACAAATTTTCAAGAACAAAAACGCCGTCTTCAAAATCAAATTCTTCGAGCGTGTTTATCAAAGTCGTAGGGACTTGACCGCCCTTGCGCATATGAGCGAGCGTTTCAAAATATTCGTCTTCATTCTTCGGGAGTTTTGAGCCTGCGAATAATTTTTTAACAAGTTCGTGCTCCGGGAAAGGCGATTTTTCTGCGTCAGTTACGATTTTAATTGTTGACATTAAAGCCGAACGCGCAAAAACGCCGCCGAGTTTCTTACAAAACGCGTTGAACTCGTCCGAACCGTAGGCGATGCCCTGCATTATCGAAGCGTCCGCAAGTCCCATAATTCCAAGGCCGACGGGACGAATAGCGCGAGTTCGTTCACCGATTTTCTCAAGCGGGTACATGCAAGCGTCAATGACTAAATCAAGATAATAAATTGACCGGAACGCCTGCGCGGAAAATTTTTCCCAATCGAAATTTCTATTTTCGTTATGGCTGTCGGTCTCCGACACGAACATTTCGACGTTAATTGAACCTAAGTTGCAGCTTGTGAAATTTGGCAACGGCTGCTCGCCGCATGGATTTGTTGATTCGATGTCCCATTCTTCACCGCCAAGTTTCAAGATATTATCTTGCCGCGCTCTGTCGATGAAAAACACGCCGGGGTCGCCGCGCTTCCAAGCCGCTTCGCAAATGTGGTTCATTAAATCTTTCGCTTTGACCGTCCGCACCGTAGAGCCATCAACTCGCGAATGTAATTCAAATTCTTCTTCCGTGTGCGCTGCGTTCATGAGCTTGTCGGAAATTGCGACAGAAATATTAAAGTAAGATAATTTTCCGTCTTCAGTTTTGCAGTCGATGAAGTCATAAATATCCGGGTGATCATCAAAAAGCATTCCCATGAGAGCCGCGCGACGTTTTCCGCCCTGAACGACGACCGCGCACATAGTGTTCCAAGTTTCCATGAACGACACAGGCCCGGACGCTTTGCCGCCAGTTCCGCCCGCTATCTCGGAGCTGTGTTCACGTAAATGGCCGAAGTTACCTCCGACGCCGCCGCCGAATTTGCTGATTATGCTTGCGTTCTTGACACTTTCAAAAATTCCTTCGATGCTGTCCGGCACGGTGATGACGAAACACGCAAAGAGCTGCTGATTTTTTGTGCGAGAGTCGAAGAGCTTTTTATAATCTTCAAAGCTCATGGCCTCGACGTCTTTATAAATCAATTCGCTGAACTCCGGGATTATAGTCAGACCTGCGCCGGCGCTGAACAGACACGGCGAATTAAATAAAAATCTGCGATTGAGAATGTCATCAGCGATATTTTTTTCAAGAGTTCTGATCCATTCGATTGAGTCAGAGTAATTAACTTCGGCACTAGCGACAGTGCGTGAAACACGGCGAACAAATTCTGAAAAATTTTGTTCTTTCCTGACGGCTTGAATTTCAGAGTCGTATCGGCTGACAAAATAACGCTGTTCGAGGAGCCACAACGCGTTTTCAGAGAGCATAGCGCCGCTCTTCTCGTGATTAATTTCGAAGTTGAAGTAATTTTTTATATTTTTGTCTTTTATCGTCATATTCTGAATTTTCACCTCGTCGATTAAAAAAGTGCATAAAAAAGACCTCGCGACCTCTTTTGATGGAGCTCACGAGGTACGTTTGTAACTACTTTTATAAAATTTTTTGGTCTAAGTTAGCGTGATTACTTGCTTTTTTCGGTTTTGTCTTGAACTTCTCCAAAGTCAGCAAATTTTTTTCCGATTTTAATCAGCTTCACAAGCAAACCTTCTTCGGCTTTGACCTCTTCATCAATTTCAAATTCTATTCTTGCGACTTCAAACGACTCCGTGCAAAGTTTCACCGACGGCACAGAGAGCTTCGCGTTAAGAACTTCTTTGAAGTCATCGAAGAGTTCGCCCTGTCCTGAAAATCTCGCAATCGGCTCAAGAATTATAAGAAGTCCGTTTTCTGGGTCGCGAATCCAAGATTGAATTCCTGCGAAGTCGAGCCAAAAAGCTCCGATGGCGTCTGTATTCATCAATTTTTCAAACGCGGGCTTCAAAATCGGCTTGGCTGAAATATTTTCGAGGTTGGCAACGTTAATCCCGAGCGAGTTATCTTTTCTTGTAACGAAGCACGGAACGGGACTTACAGACGGGTCAACTTGTAAAACGCCGTCTTGAGTTTTCGTGAAGTGCTGAGATTTTTCGAGCGTCGCAAAAATTTTTTCTGCAGCTCCGTCCTTGCCAGTTAATAAGGCGTAAACGGCAGGGATTTTAATTCCTTCGACAGAGATATTATCATTCAAAGCGAACGACAATTCGGCGCCTTCAAATAAATTCGTGAGGTCCTCTTCTGAAATTTTGAATCTTACGCGAGCTTGTCGAACGATTTCTTTCCAGATTTCTTGACCATCAGGAGTTACTTTTAAGCTGTTGATGTTCGGTTTACCGCCAAAGGCAAGCAGCGGCGATTTTGCACCAAGCGAATTAATATCAATATGTCCGCCCTTGACGCTGTCAATTTCTTTATCAAGTCCGAATTGTCGCAAAGCTGAGCTTGTGAGAGCTTCGCGGATATTGGTAGCTAAAGAAATTAAAAATTTGCCCGGCGTTCTTTCAAATCCGTATTCAACATCGAGAGGCTTTCTGACAAATTCTAAAATTTGATCGACGCTAAGCTCGTTGTCATCATCAAGTTTTGCGAGCGACTCAAAATCCAAATGGCACCACGCAAAATCTTTCGCGGCGAATCGTCGGTTTAATTGCGCTCCGAATAATCGCAAATCTGAATTTTCAAGAGCGTTTAATGATTCTCTGACGTCGTTTGCAGACAGGCCCGCGAGGACAATATTGTCTTTAGCCGTCATGAATAATTCGTTATCGACACGAAGAATATTATTTTCTGTCTTCTCGATTTTAATCATGGTTTCGGCGAAGGCGGCCAAGGGATTATCTTTGCCCAATACGAGTTTAGCGACGTCGATCGCGCTTGCGCTACCGTCAGCAATTTTATTCACAAAAATTTCAGCGTCGGGCTTGACCGTGAAAGCAATTTTGAAGAACGGCACGGGAGTTTTTTCGCCCTGAACGTCGGCAAGCAACGCAACTGAATTAAGCGGAGTGTTCTCGGCGAATGCGCTAATCATTTCGACAGCGCCAAGAATTTCATTTGATTCTTTTGACGCAAGAATTAGAGGCATGAACGCGTCAATATTTTCTTTTGAGAACAGCCACTTTAATGAATTTTGAGCGTCGTTGAACTTGAACACCATATAAAACGACTGCTCCGGGCATGGCGTCAAGGCGTCCTCGACTTCAGCCGCGAAGACCGAAGAAGAGAACACCATCACGCACAGCAAGAGCGCGCATAAAAATTTTTTTGCCTTCATTTTGATTTCCTAATTTTTAATTTTTATAGGCTGTGTAAATTTCGAGGAATGAGCCGGGCTTTAACGAAGCACCGCCGACTAATGCGCCGTCGATGTCTTTCATGGATAATAATTCTTTTGCGTTTGAGCCTTTGACGCTTCCGCCGTATAAAATCACGACTTTAGGATCGCCGATTAATTTTCTGCTCCACTCGCAAACTTCTTGAGCCTGTTCGCTCGTCGCGGATTTGCCGGTGCCGATTGCCCAGACGGGTTCATATGCGTAAATGATTTTTGCAACTTCTTCAGGCTTAAGACCTTCGAGCGCGCTCTTTAACTGACGCTCCATAACTTTGAAAGTGTTTCCGCCTTCGCGTTCTTCGAGAGTTTCACCATAGCACAAAACCGGAATCATTCCTGCGTCAAGAACAGCTTTGACTTTCTTCGCTATCATTTCATCAGGCTCGCCGAAGATATGACGGCGTTCGCTGTGTCCTAAGATGACGTGAGTAACGCCAATCTCTGCAAGCATCGGGATTGAAACTTCGCCCGTGAAAGCGCCCTTGGCCTCGTAATAAGCATTCTGCGCACCGAAGACGACGCCGCACTTCTTTGCACCTTCGGCTAATGCCCAAAGGGACGTGAACGGCGAGAACACTCCGACTTCGAGGTCAGAAGCAGGCTTATAGACGCCCGCGAACTCGTCAAAAAATTTTTTTGTTTCAGCTGCGGTCATGTTCATTTTCCAGTTGCCATAAAGATAAATTTTCTTGCTCATAATTCTTTCTCCTAATCTTAATTTTTAGATTTTGTTGTGGAGTCAGGAAGAAGTTTTTTCACTCCCTACTTCCTAACTCCTAATTCATACTTAAACTCTGAACGGTTCCATGCCCGGCAATTTTTTGCCTTCGCAATATTCGAGGCTTGCTCCGCCGCCGGTTGAAACGTGCGAAACTTTATCCGCGACTTTGAACTGACGGACTGCGCTTGCTGTATCACCGCCACCGATTACGGAAATAGCTCCCTGCTCCTGCGTTACTTTCGCAACGGCTTCAGCAAGATATTTCGTGCCTTCGGCAAATTTCGGGTCTTCAAAGACGCCCATAGGCCCGTTCCATAAAATCGACTTCGCACCGTCGAGAGCCGCAGCAAATTTTTTCGCAGTCTCTGGGCCAATGTCGAGCCCCATCTTGTCGGCCGGAATTGCGTCAACGGACACAACTGAAGTATCTGAAGCATCGATTGCTGAAGCGATAACGCTATCGACCGGCAAAAGAATTTTCACGCCTTTGTCCGCTGCCTTTTTGAGAGTGTCCTTCGCGAAATCGAGTCTTTCAGTGTCGCAAAGTGATTTTCCGATCTCTTTGCCCTGCGCCTTCAAGAAAGTGTAAGCCATTCCGCCGCCGATTATGATTGTGTCGGCCTTGTCGAGAAGGTTGCCTACGATTGCGATTTTGTCAGAAACTTTCGCGCCGCCAAGAATTAAAACGTAAGGCTTCGCGGGATTTTCACTGACTGCGCCAAGCATCTCGCCTTCACGTTCAAGCAAGTCGCCGGCAAAAGCTTCTTTCACGAACGGAATTACGCCGCAAGTTGAGCAGTCTGCACGGTGTGAAGCGCTGAACGCGTCCATAACGAAAACATCAAACGGCGCGGCCATAGCCTTTGAGAAGTCGGGGTCGTTCTTTTGTTCTTCGGGGTGATAGCGCGAATTTTCGAGCACGACTATCTCGCCGGGTTTGAGAGCGTCAACGGCCTTCGCGACTTTGTCGCCTACGCAGTCATCAACGAAAACGACTTTAAGTCCGTAAGCTTTTTCAATGTCCGGGACGATCTGCGAAATCGAATAAGCCGGATCGACTTTGCCTTTCGGTCTTCCGAAGTGCGAAACAAGAGCGACTTTTGCCTTCGCGTCGATTAATTTTTTGAGCGTGCTCCAGTGAGCGCGGATTCTTGAATCGTCAGTGACTTTGCCATTCTTGAAAGGGACGTTGAAATCGACCCTCATAAGAACCTTCTTGCCGGTTACTTCGGCGGGGGTGAATGTCTTGAGCTTCATGTGTGAGTGCCTCCTAAAAAAATTTTATTGAGATTTATGAATTTCTATGTCGATATTCTACAATAAAAAAATTAGCAGACTGTGTCGTTAAAGTTTTATTAAACTAGCAGTCAGGGAATTTCTATTTGAGGGGCAGACACTTCGATTTTTGAGAGTCCCATCTCAAGTCGTCTTTGAAGAATATATTTTTTTAGTTTTTTAGCTATAATCAAAAAAAATTATAAGGGGAGGTTCTTTAATGAAAAAATTTTTTGCTTTCGTTTCACTTTTCGTGCTCATGGCCGGACATGCTTGGGCAGACCCTAAAATTACGTTCAACGTTTACAAGTGTATGGTCTGCGATAAATTATTTCAAAGTTTTCCCGGCGATAACTTAGACGCAAAAGATTTCAGAGATCAGCAACAGCTCCGGCGCGTTTTTCAATTTGGCGACAGGGGGAAAAATTTTCCTGAATGCAAAAACGGATTCAAATATCATATTTTTGACAAAAAAGGCACAAATACAACCTCGTTTAGCTCTCTCGCAAATTCAAGCAAGGCTTCAAACGTCGGAGTTATAAAAGATGGCGGCTCTCTCAGCGGAATAAATTTAACCGAGTGGGAATGTGTCTATTGCAAAAAGCATTTTTATTCGTTAAACAACGAAAACTTAAACGTCAGGGATTGGGAATTTCAGACAGTTCTCCTTTACAATATGAAAGGACAGGCAATTCCCAAATGCAATGCGCCGGATACTTGGGGACATATATTTTTCCCGAAAAAAACAAGCTCCGTGAAATCTTATGAACTTGCCACGATCGTTTATGACCTTTATTGGGTTAAAAATTAAGGAGGTTTTAGTTATGAAAAAATTTTTGCTATGCGCCATGCTGCTGACGTTGACGGCTGGCTGTGCTTTTGCTGACGCGAAAGTCGCTATGGTGAGCTACAAATGCCTCATCTGCGAGAGATATTATTTCAGCTTTGACGGCGACGAGCTTGACTCTGAAACTCTTAACGATCCTGACATTCAGCCGAAAAGAGTCTTTCAACTTTTGGACAGGGGAAAAAATTTAGAGCCTTGCAGCAGCAATTTCAAAGCTCACGTTTTTGAAAGGAAGTCATCGGCAAGCAAGCCTTTAAGCGAAATAATCAGGAACGCCTCAAGAATTGCAGTTGTGAAAGACGGACCGAACCTCAAGAACACTACTATATCAACATGGCGCTGTCTTGGACCTGACTGCGGCAAAGGTCCTTTCTACACTTTGAACGACGAAAGTTTAATGCTTAAAGACTGGGAACAGCAAATCGATAAAATCGTCAGCATGAAAGGCGAAAGAAAAATTCCTAAGTGTCAATCCCGCTGGACATGGGACACGCTTTTTATCGCGATCCGTCTAAGAAAAATTCTTCTGTAACATCCTATCAACTTGCAACGCTTGCTTATGATATTTATTATGTCAAAAACTAGGGAGGGATTTTTATGAGAAAAATTACAATCTTAACTGGAATTTTGCTCGCTTTATTAATCTGCACGTCAGCACAGGCCAAGCTCCCAGAGACTTACAAAGAATTTAAGACACGCTATCAAACCGAAGGCAAAACTGTTGAAGAAAAAGCCGCTGCATTTTCGCGACTTTAGTCGTGAGTTAAGCGGCTGATTTTTATTGTACACATGTTATAATAATTAAAAGGTGAGAAAATGGAAGTACATAATGGACGTGGGTACGTATATTCTATACAATATCATCTTGTATGGTGTGTAAAATATAGAAGAAAGATTATAAATTCGTATATAGAAAAGAGTTTGCTGGAAGTTTTTTATAAAATTTCCAAAGATAATGGTTTTTCAATAATAGAATGTAATACAGACAAAGATCATGTCCATTTGCTTGTAGACTGTTCTCCTCAACATTATATTCCAGATGTTATAAAAGCTCTTAAAGGTGTTTCTGCCAGATTGCTAATGAAACAATACGGCGAAGAACTTAGAAAGCAACTATGGGGAGGACATTTATGGAATCCATTGTATTTTGTTGCGACTGTGTCTGAAAATACACAACAGCAAATTATAAATTACATCAAGAGGCAAAAAGAGAAGTAATCCAATGAAAATAATGTCAACGTATAAAGTTAAAATCGCCTCAACTCATGGATCATTTAAAAATACAATAGAAAAATACCGTATGGCGACAGATTTTTTCATTGACATTATACTTAAAGAATGGGTAGTTTTATCAAAGGTAAAATCGCAATTTTCAAGATTAAGAGAGATAGAAACATTAACACATCAAACTTCAACTAATCTTAATCCAAAATATAATTTCGACAACGATTTTTACAAATTCCCAAGTTATTTACGAAGAGCTGCGATTAGTGAAGCTATCGGCAAAGTTAGTTCATATAAAAGTAATTATGAAAACTGGCTCAAGGCACAAAAAGAAAAAG
>CAJORD010000048.1 GCA_905236605.1 uncultured Synergistales bacterium
TGAGAGCGCGGATTAAACCAAAATTCCCGGGAACACCAACGGGACAAAGACAATCGCTAAGAACACAATTATTAATCCAATTAAATAAGGCACGACCGCACGAGAAATTTTTTCAAGCGGCAAGCCTGTTATTCCGGACGCAACAAATAAATTTATCGCTACAGGCGGCGTTATCATTCCTATCGCAATCCCTACTACAAACAAAACTCCGAAGTGCATAAGTGAAACATCAAGAGCTTTAATTAACGGCAAGAACACAGGAGTTAATAAAATTATCGCCGAGGAAGTTTCCATAAAGACGCCCGCAATTAAAATAATAATTGAGATTAATAGCATGATTATGTACTTATTAGAAGAGACCGACAACACCGCCGCCGCGATTGTCTCCGGGATTTTCCAGTTTGCTAAGCACCAACCGAATGGCCCCGAACACGCGATTATAATCATGATAACGGCGCTAGTTTTTGCGGAGCCTGTCATAATTTCAAAAAGTCCCTTGACGCTTAAGTCGCGATATATGAACATCGAAACGAACACAGCGTAAGCTACTGCGATAGCCGCCGCTTCGGACGGTGTGAATATCCCGGAAAAAATTCCTCCTAAGATTATCAACGGCATCAAAATTCCCGGCACAGCGTAGAAAAAACTTTTTAAGAATCTCGTGAACGAAAATTTTGCGCCTTTCGGATAATTTAATCGTCGTCCTTGAACAAGCGCTATTAAAATCAAAATTCCGCCCATTATGAAGCCCGGCACGAATCCCGCTTTGAACAAACTGCTCACGCTGACTTCTGCGATAACTGCATATAGCACCATAGGCACCGACGGAGGAATTACTACCCCAATCGTACCGGCCGCCGCTATTAATGCCGCTGAAGCGTCTTCACGATAGCCGCGCAATTTTAATTCTTCGATCAAGGCTCCGCCAACCGCCGCAGTCGTTGCTGCTCCAGAACCTGAAATAGCCGCGAAGAACATTCCCGCTAAAACAGAAACGATCGAAAGCCCGCCGCGAATCATTCCTAAAAACGACTCGCAAAAATCCACGAGCAATTTTGAAATCTTTCCTTTTGACAGCAAGTCGCCCGCTAAAATAAAAAATGGAACGGCGATTAATGAGAATGAATTACAGCTTTCAAACATTCGCTGTATTATCATCATTAATCTGTTTGTGCCAAGCCCGGACACTATCACGACTGCCGCAGATGTTACGATTGAAAACGCAACGGGCACGCCGACGGCTAACAAAATTATAAAAACTGAAAATAACAACGCGGCCATTTATTTTTTCTCCTTTAGTTCTTCAAGCAACATAACAGCCGCGTGAATGGACATTATTATCATGCTGACAGGAAGGCACATGTAAATATATTTCATCTTCACGGGAATCGCCGAAGCCGTTCGGACTTGTCGCGAACAATATAAAAATCCGTAATAGCAAAGCACGCAGAATAAAACGAAGCATAGCGCGTGGATTAATGCTCGCAAATTTTTTTTCGTTCGTGGCGCAAATAAATCTTGAATCACGGTTATAGCGATGTTGCCGTTATGACGATATACACAAGACGCTCCGAGGAACGTTGACCAGATTAATAAAAATCGCGTGGCTTCCTCTGACCATGAAAGAGACGTGAACCACGTTCGACAAACTACCTGCGCTATCGTGAACACGACCATTAACGCAAGCATCACGGCAATAGAGACTCCGCAAATTTTATCAAGAGCGTTACTTAATTTTACAAGTGCCTTCATCTTAATTTTTATTTTGCAAGCTCTGCTTGGATTCGTGAAATATAATCCGCGTATTGAGGGTAAGCACTATAGACACTCTGCACAGATTTTCTGAATGAATCGACGTCAGGATTTTCAACGACTTCAACGCCGTGCGACTTAATCGCTGCGAGCTGTCCGGCTTCCTGATCCGCTACCCATTGACGCTCATACTCTGCGGCTTCCTGCGCTGACTGTTCAAAAATTTTCTGTGTCTCTGCGTCAAGACGTTTGAAAGCTTCAAGCGACATTGTAATAATCGCAGTCGAATAGCTATGGCGGTCAAGCGTTACGAATTTCTGATTATAGTCCCAAAGTCCGTAAGAGAAAATTACGTTAATTGGATTTTCTTCGCCTTCGATTGTGTTCTGTTGCATGGCTGTGAGAGCGTCGGCCCACTGCATCGGCGTAGCGTTGACGCCAAGAGCTTTGAACGTCGCTGTGTAAACTTCATTCTCCATAACGCGGAGCTTTAAGCCTTTGATGTCTTCGGCGTTTGCTACAGGGCGAATAGAGTTTGTAACGTTTCTGAAACCGCGTTCAGCATACGCGAGGCCCTTCAAGTTTGCTTCTTCGAGAGTTGCAAGGAGTTCGCGTCCGATTGTGCCATCAAGAATTTTATAAGCCTCGGCGTTGTTCGCAAACAAGAACGGCATATCGAGAACGCCCATCATCTTTGAAAAATTCACGAACGGCCCGGAAGTTATTATTCCCATGTCTAACATATCCATAGTCATTGAGTCAAGCATATCGCTTTCTCCGCCTAAGCTGCCGTTAGGATAAATTTCGATTTTGTAATTTCCGCCGGTGCGTTCCTCAACGAGGGCTTTGAATCTCTCTGCGGCAACTTGGAAAGAGTCCTGCTCGTTTACGGTAGTTCCGAGTTTCAAAACTGTTTCAGCAAAAGCGCACGAAGCTGACAGCGCAAGCATAAACACAAGCGCGATGGTTAAAAATTTTTTGTTCATAAATCTAAAACTGCCTTTCTAAAAAAAAAAATTTCTGAAATAATATCACCAAACTGCTACGCGGTTGTCAGGTGCAAGATACATAGCGTCGCCGCTCGTAACTCCATAAGTTTTATAAAATTCTTCAAACTGTTGAACAATCGCATTCACCCGGATATATGGCAAAGCGTGAACGTCAGTTTTTAATCTTGAGTCAATGTTTTCGCGGGTCTGGACACTGCACCAGATTTTTGCGTAAGCTCTGAAAAATTTTTCGTAATCAAAATCTTTGCTCTTGGCCGCTATCCCTAACATAGCTTTGATGCCCGCCATGTCCGCTATAGTTTCGGTCTGAACGAGCGCGCCGTTATATTTCTGACCTTCGGGCGTTACTTTCATGTTGCTCAAATAATTTATTAAACGGTCTGCGCGAGCTTGAAATTTTTTGTAGTCCTCTTCGGTCCACCAGTCTTGAAGCGAGCCGTTCTTGTCAAATTGCGCGCCGTTGGTGTCGAACGCGTGAGAGAGTTCGTGACCAATGACCATGCCGACGCCGCCAAGATTTTCTTCGCGAGGTCTTTCAGGATTGTAAAAATCGCCGCTCAAAATTCCTGCAATTATAAAAATTTCGTTTAATGACGGGTCGTAATACGAATTTACGATTATCGCGTCGCTGTCGCCCCACATCTCGCGGTCAACGCGTCCGTTTAATCTGCTGTAGAAATAATCCCAGCCGAATTTATTTAATTTGTTGATCGCGCTTCGTAACGTCTCGCCGGATTCTTTTGTTCCGATTTCGAGGCTGCTATAATCGCGCCATTTGTCAGGATATGCGACCCGCGGTTTAATAGTGTCGAGCTTCTCAATCGCTTTCGCTCGCGTCGATTCTGAAAGCCAATCTTCTTCCGTGAGCATTTCGCGATAATATGAAATTGCTTCGTTGATTATCTCCGTAACATCCTGCTTCGTTTCCTCGCTGATGAATTTCTCAACATAAATTTTTGTCAACGGTGTTAATAAATTCCCGTGAACAAAATCCGCCGCAAGTTCTACATCAGGCGCGCTCTCATTAATTCCGTAGCGTTCGTTTACGAGTTTTTGATATTCGCGATAAGACTCTTCGTCCGTAGTCGTGATCCCGCCCGAAGCGATATTACGAATTAGATACGCTTTTATATTTTCAAGTTGCGAATCCGTGTAGAGAGTGTTCAACGCTGAAAGCCATTTTGGTTCTTGCAAGTTCATTCGGTCAGAGAAAACTTTATGAGCCGCCAGAATATCCGCAAACGGAAACACGGGCGATAATTCGCGAAGTTTTTCAAGCGTTACGGGATTTTCATACATTTTTTTCAAAGCGTCAGGAGATTTCTTTTCGTCGTGCGTCATCATCGAAGCGGCGATAGCGTTTTCAAATTCAAAACTTCGGTCAAGAATTTTTTTAATCGCGTCGTCATCATAGCCAAGTTTTTTTAACATGAACGTAGCAATTCCCGAACGCATTTTCTTAATTCGTTCGCCGTTGGGCGTAAGATTTTTATATTCTGCCGAGTCTCTGAGCATAAGTGCCGTAGCCGGGATTTCAATGTTATAGAATGAAGAATCTTTGTTATCATAGCCCATCGAGAAGCCAGCAATGAAGCAACCGTGAAGCCGGCACTCTTCACTTTTAAAATATTCCGTGAGTTCGTCAAGCGATTTTATTTTTTCGACTTTGTCAACGTGTTTTTTTAATTCGCTCATACCAGCGGCGTTTCGTGAAGGCCAATCGAGCCACAGTGAATAAAGATTGCGAACTAGTTCCGCGTCGTGTCCCGTCAGTGATTTATCGGTCATGAGGCCGCGTAAATTTGTGTCAAGCTCATATTCAAGTTCATAGAACGAACCGTTAGCGGCGTACCCGGGTTTTAATTTTGCGTTTTTAATCCAGTTGTTATTGACGGACAAATAAAAATCTTCTTTTGCACTCAGCGAATAATCAGGCGACACTCGTCCCAAAATATTCGAGTTCAGCCAAGGGCGTTCAGAAAATTCAAATGCAAATCCCGATTTCGCGAGGCCAAGCGCAAATAGCACCGTCAAAATTAATTTATTCATTCAAAAATTCTCCTTCAAAATTTTTAGCTGTTCATGAAAGATTGAAATTTTCGCTGCTCTTGCTGCTCATTTAAAACTCTATCGGCTTCCTCGATAAGTCCGGAAACGGTTTCGAGCTTGCTAAACTTTTCATACTTCGCCATTCCTAAAGTGGCGTGAAGGTGATAAGACAGGCTGCTCGCCATTGCCGCGTTGCTTATGTAATTTCTAACGTGCTCCGTGAATAACTCAAGCTCGTCTTTGTCTTGGATTTCCGCGATGATGATAAATTCGTCACCGTAATATCTCGAAACGAAACACGGGTGAGCTTCTTTGCTGAACTTTTCAAGCGCAGCCGCCATCATCATGAGAACTTTGTCGCCTTCAAGACGTCCGTAAGCAGAATTTATTGATGACATTCCTTCGACGTCGATCGCAAAAACATAAAGGTCTTTCATAGTTTTGTCTTCGCTCTCGGCGCGTTTGTGCACCATTTCTGACAACTTGTGTATCATTCCGTTTCTGTTGGGAATTTTCGTGAGGGGGTCAATCGATACGAGGCTGTCAGAATACTTCACGTGAACATAAACATCAGCAACTATAACCGCGCCGCAGAATAATGGAATTCTCCATTCGAGCCACTGAAACATAATCATTATGAATAAAATTGCCGGATATATTGCCGCCGCCGCGTGGGACATATCGCGCTCGTAACGAGTCATTCGAGTCCTGCGAATAACTGCAATGACAACCGCCGCCAAAAAATATCCGGGGGCTACAAGCATCATGATTGGGTGCAGGAAACTTATAAAAATTTGTCCTCCTCTAAGAACTACAGACGCATCAGTTATGGGAGAAATTATGACAATCAAAACTTCAATTATTATAGGTATGGCGGAGATAATTTTATTTCGCAATGAACCTGTAAGCCAAGACTCCTGACTAACTTCCGAATATACAAACACCAGCCACGCTGCTATGTGCATACATATAAGGTTCGCAGAAACAATAAGATAAGATAGCACCGGCGAGTCAGGGATTAACCCAATGTCAACAAGCGCTCTGAGAATCGACGTAAGACAATAAAGGAACTGAACGAACAACAATCGCAACCAGAACACGCGCGCTTCAGTTTGATCCGAAGCGTTCAACTGATTATTAAAAATAATGCCAAGGATAATCGCACAGACAAGATTAACTTCAATGTAAAAAAAACTGTAGCCTGTTGATAACAAAGCTGCTCTGGTTTCGTTCCAGATTCTCAGCCATGAAATATAAAACATAAAAATCGACAGCCCCTTCTAATTTTTTTAATTTAGAGTTTGGATTATGAAAATTATATTACGAACGGCGAAAATTTTTTTAGTTTTGCCTCGTTGCTTTTTCGGTTGAAGTTCAAAAAATTTTCTATATAATTTGTTTTTGTTCAGACTGTATTCAACAAATATTCACACATAATAAAAAATTAAAAGAAGGGGAGGTGAACAATGTAATGGCGGATAACCCTACGATAGCCGAAATCAAGGCCGCTGAAGTTCAGGCCGCTAACGCTGTACAGAAAGCTAAGGAGGACGCCGCGAAGAAACTCAATCGCGCAAGCGCGGACGCGGAAAACTCTTTGAAAGAAGCACGGCA
>CAJORD010000049.1 GCA_905236605.1 uncultured Synergistales bacterium
ATGTCTGGATTCAAAGGAGCTTCATCAGATTCTCGCTTCGTCGAAAAAGAAGAAATGATGCTTTTGACTGTATCGACGCCCACTTCATCGATCATCTTCAGAATGTTAATCGCGCTGACTTTCATATTTTTACTCCTTGCTTTGCAAGCGCCTTTTCTACAAAAGCCTTGATTCGCTCGGGATCATCAACAACATTCGTGTGGACCTCTTTTATAGGTTCTTCTCGCCATCGTTTGATTGCTTCGAGATATTCGACTAAGACCTGCGGATTGTTGATTCTTATATTTTCAATGATACTCGATGTTGCCATAAATTTTCACTCCCTGCTTTCTAAAATTATTTCATTATACAATTCCATTAACTCGCTCACGATTTCTTCTTCGCTGATTTCCTTTTTGAACCCGTAAGCCTCGCAGACCGCCACGTCGTTGGCCTTATGCGCCTTCAATAATTCCTCCGGCATCGTCAACGGGTCATATAAATCCGCAAGCGACGACTCCGGGAACTTTTCGCGAACGTCAAGAATCTTTTGCGCGGTCGCTTCGATTTTTTCACGCTGCTTTTCAGACGGCGAAGGCCACGGGAAATTGTTATAGACGATTGTTTTTGAATAGCTGTAATCGCTTTTCATTCGTCCTGCGACAGTTCTCATCCAAGCCATATGAACGCTCGAAGTTAAAATCCCGAAATGATAAAGCGTTGCGCCGGGGATAACGAATAATTTATTTCCCGGAATTACAGAATCATCAAGCAAGCCTATCGGAATATAATCGCGGTTTTCAGAAGACACTACTGGAATGGCAATATAATTTCCTGCCGCTTCAACACGTTCGCCGAAAAGTCGCGGGCTGTCCGCAAGTTTTCGAGTCGCTTCCCTTTTGCTTGCGAGCCTGAACTCTTTAACCTTTGCGACTCTTTCCAAAATTTTCGAGCATTTTCTAAGTTCGTCAGGTTTAGCATCAACGAGCCACAGACAATAGCGCGGAATGTTATTTATCAATTCGTTGCCCATCATGAAACGCTTGACAAATTTCCCGGCTATGGGATTTGCTTTAATAAGTTCGTCGCGTTCGTCAGGAGTCAAAATCAAATTACCGTCATCTTGTGGCATATTTCCCATTTTCATCACTGGAACGTCAGGCAAAATCGGTTTGCTTCGTGATTCGACAAAAACGTCCGGCGCGTCAACGAGATAAGCGTTAATGTTTTCAGCTTCGATAATTTTTTCGCCGTCAAAAATTTGTTTTATTGGCGAATCAATCAGACTAAAGCCGACTATGACGCAATGGACATGAGCTTTTTCTTTCGCCTCGCTGTCCCACTTGAAAGTTCGCCACGCAAAATTAATTTTTATCCCGTCTTCAAATAACGGCTTCCACAAAGTCGCAACCGAATCGCCCTGCGTTATTGAATTTGTTGAAACGAGGGCAGATTTGATTTTTTGATTTTCTTTCATGAAGTCGGCGGCCTTTTTGTACCAGCACGAAACATAATCTAAATTTCCGGCGTTTTTCCAGCCTTTGAAAATTTCGTTAAGTTCAGCTTTTTGAACCGAGTCCATGACCCGCGCGCCACGAAACGGCGGATTTCCCATAATGAAATTTAATTCTTCGGGCTTAACGACTTCGCGCCAGTCGAGAGCCAACGCGTTAGCTTCGATGACGTTGTTGAATGACTTCAGCGGCAAAAAATCTTCGAGAACTTGAACGATCTGCTTCGTTTCGTTGAACATTTGAGCTTCAGCTATCCATAGCGCAGTACGGGCAACAGCTACGGCGAAGTCATTAATTTCAATTCCATAAAATTGCGAAATAGAAACTTTGATATAGTCGGCTTCGTCCTTCGATTGAACAAATTCGACCTGCTTACGACGGTCGGCCAAAATTCGATTTTCAAGTTTTCGCAAGCAAAGATAAGTTTCGGTCAAAAAGTTTCCAGAGCCGCAGGCTGGGTCTAAAAATTTTAGCGAGGCTAATTTTTTCTGGAAGTCATTTAATCTTCGAGTTCGCGTGCTGCCTTTTGACATCGCAAAAATATTTTCTAATTCGGTGGTTAAGTCGTTCAAAAATAGCGGGTCGATAACTTTATGAATGTTTTCGATCGACGTGTAATGCATTCCGCCGCTTCGTCTTTCATCAGAATCGAGGACACTTTCAAAAATTGCTCCGAAGATCGTAGGACTGATGCCCGACCAGTCGAAGCCTTCGGACATCTCACTTAAAATTATTTCAAGCGGCTCACCGTCAAGCTGTGGGATTTCGACATTTTTTTCTTCAAATAGCCCGCCGTTGACGTAAGGAAAATTTTTTAAGTCATCATCAAGATAAAAATCGCGCTCTGGAATTTTTTGCGACAACACCGTAAACAAGTCTATTAATGCGCGGCGCGGATTACTTTGTTTCTTCAAGAAATCATGAAATTGAGATTTGCTTAACAGCCCTGAATCTTCTGCATAAAGCAAGAAAACAATTCTCACGCACAAGACAGTTAAACTTTTAAGAGCGCTTTTGCTTGTAGGATTTTGATAACGTGGCTTCAAACTATCTTTTAATTTTTTGACAAGCTCGCCGGCCTTAATTGAAATTTCTTCTTCGCGAATATCTTTAGGAGTCGTCCCCTTAGCGTCAACGAGAAACTGAAATTTTCGCGGATTAAGATTTTCAAGTTTTATAACTTCCGGCGGAGCCTTCGGCCGTTCCATGTCGTGAACGTGAAACTCTTGAAAATTACAAGTAATAATCCAGCGGCCACGCTCAGAATCCGGCAGCCAGTCCGAATATCGTTTAGCTTGTCCAAAAGGCGTCTTGAAAGTACCGTCAGATTGTTTCGTGGCCCTGTCGAGATTTATATCAAAACTCTTTTGTTCAATAATTACGCGCGTCTTTGGGATATAGGCATCAATAAAACTTTTGTGAGCAAGCTCGACGCGTTTTTCAAATTCAATAATTTCTTCAGGTCTTTCGACGTTTAGAACATCGCGCAAAAATTCGAGCCAAAATTTTTGAGTGTCGCTCTTTTCATCACCGATATTTTTCCAGCGTTCAATAAAATTTTTCATAATAAGAATATAAAAAAATAGCCGCCGGAGTTTTTAATTATTACCCCGAACGGCAAAAAATTTTTTATCTTGAGCCTAAATATTTTTTGAAAAATTCTTCCATTTGACGATAAAAATCGAATCTATTCTCTTCATTATGGAAGCCGTGGCCTTCGTTGTCCTTCACCATGTAAATAACTTCTTTGCCGGCCTTGCGAACTGCTTCGACAATTTGATCCGATTCGGCTTTGTTGACACGTGGGTCGTTGGCGCCTTGTGCAATGAAGAGCGGAATTTTTATATTCTCGGCGTGAAACACCGGCGAAATTTCTTCGAGAAGCTCTTTATCTTTAACCGGGTCGCCGATTTCTTCATATTCCATTTCTATCATTGGCTTCCAGTACGGCGGAATCGTTTCAAGCAGCGTGAAAATATTTGAAGGTCCGACGTAGCTGACCGCGCAGGCGTATAAATCCGGCGTGAAAGTCGCTCCCGCGAGTGCAGCATAACCGCCGTAACTTCCTCCGAAAATCGCGAGGCGATTCTTGTCGGCGATCCCCTGCTCTACTGTCCATAACACGCCGTCAGTAACGTCATCTTGCATTTTTCGGCCCCACTGTTTGAAGCCAGCTTGCCAAAATTCTTTCCCGTAACCTGTTGAGCCTCTGAAATTCACGTTTAAGACAGCAAGTCCGCGGTTCGCCAAAAACTGCGCGACTGAATCGAAGCCCCAATAATCTCTTGCGCTTGGCCCACCATGAGGAATTACTACAAGCGGCAAATCTTTTGATTCAACTCCTATGGGCAACGTTATATAACCGTGAATAGTCAGGCCGTCGCGAGATTTATAACTAATCGCGCGCATCGGTGCCATTTGTTCTTCTTTAAGCCACGGCGAAAGCTCCGCGAGTTTTTTAATCGAATTATCTTTTCTGTCATAGAGATAATATGCGCCTCGAGTTCTGTCGCTGTAAGTCCGAACGATTAAACGGCGTTCATCGTCGTCCATGTCCGACACTGCGACTTCGTAATTCGGGAAAAAGTTATCGAGCGTCTTCTGAAGTTTTTCGCGGTCTTCGTCAAAAAATTTATAATGGCGCTTGTCCGTTGTGAATGTTACGCCCGTGATTTTTTTCTTCTTCTTTGAATGTAAGAGGCTGCCTAAATCGACTTCATCATGTGCAAAGACCAAATCCAAAACTTTATTTTCTTCCGGGTCGAACGTATATAACGCCGTCATGTCGCTGCTTAAATTGCTCTCGATATACATCATTTTGTTATCGTAAGCAAAAAGTACCGGGTCAAAAGTTTCTTTGAAGTTCGTGGTCTTTAATATTCTGAAGTCCTCGCTCTCGTTTGTGCGATATAAGAAGCTCGTGTTCACGCCGTCAGTGTCAATCGCAACCCTTAATTTTCCGTCGTGGTCAGTCATCCAGCCGATTATAGAGCCGGGATTTTCAGCGAGCAAAGTTAATTCGCCGGTGTTGATGTCGCATCTATAAACGTCAAAGACTTCCGGGTTTCGCTGATTCATATCTATGAGCATGTGATTAGGGTCGTCTTCAAGGTCATCGAGGATCCCCGCGCGGACTTTCTCGAACGGCGTTAGGTCTTTGTGCTCCGCTCCATTCAAGTCCGTGATATATATGTGAAAATTTTCATCGCCGCCGGAGTCTTGAGCATAAACGATTTTGTCGCTGCCTTTCCAGAAGAAGCCGGCAATGTCGCGTTCAGTGGCTGAAGTAATTCGTTTCTCGTTGCCTGTCGCGATTTCGCGAATGTAAACGTTCATTCTGCGTTCCCAAGGCCGAACGAAAGCAAGGCGAGTGCCATCAGGAGAGATTGAAAACGCTGCGGACTCTGCGTTCTTGAAAAATTCTTCCATAGGGATTAAAGGGGGCAAGGCTGCGAAGGCCATAGTGGCGGGCAGCATAAACAAGGCGACGAACGAAATTATTAACAAGAATCTCATGTGTAGAATCTCCTTTCAATTTTTAGCTTCCGTATATTTTACAGCAGTTTTTGCCGGCCTTCTTTGCGGCGTATAGTGCTTGGTCGCTCTCTTGAATCATCACGTCGATTGTTTTATCCGAGTCGAGTTTTTGAGAGATCCCCACGCTGACGGATAATGCTTTCATAGTTTTTGTGCTCTGGTAATAATCGAGAAGATTTTTCATGAACGTGTTGACCTTTTTCACAACTTCGTCAATAGATTTCGCCCCCGGCAACACAATTATAAATTCATCTCCGCCCATTCGTGCCGCGAAGCCGTCCGCAAATTCTTCTTGAATCATTTCGGCTGTAGCTGCTAAGGCTCTGTCGCCGGCCTGATGTCCGAAAGTGTCATTAACAGCCTTAAAATTATCGAGGTCAAGATAAATACAAGTTAATTTTCGTTTCCCCTTGCTGCTCTGAAAATATTCTTGAAGATACCAACGAGTTGCGAGGCCGGTTAAATAATCCTGATGCGCCATTTCGACGAGGCGTTTTTGATGTTGTTGTTCGGCCGACGAATTTTGAATTTCAACTTGAAGCTGTGCTTGAAGACGCTCGAAAAAAAATTTTATAAGTGGCGGCGTCAGCGTCAATGGCCACACGCTGTAAAGAGCTTCAAGCTGCTCCGCATCGAAGGCCCACGGTTTGTCAGAGAGCAAAATATATTTCGCGTTTTTCAAAATTTCTTTGGGAAAGTCTTTTAGAATAAAAATATTGTTTGCCTCTAAGTCTGGGGGTGATTCGAGTGAATGAAAATTATACGTTATGCCACGTTGAAAAAGTTTCATAAATGGAATCAAATTTTCATTTTGTGCATAAATATTTATTACATCGCTGTTCATTTTAATTTTTAATCTCCGTTCGTGATTTTAATTTCTAAAATAATAAAGCCAATCCCGCAAAAATCAAATTTAACATAATCAGCGGCATTATCGTTAAAAAATTCATGAGCAACATTCGCCGCGCCGTCGTCGGAGGAAAAAGTCCGAAATAATATCCCGCGTTCTGTCGCAAAATTCGCGTTGCCGTTCCAAGACCGCTGCCCAAGATTAAAGCAAATGTCGCTTGAGCCGTGTTCAATTCGCCCGACGCTAAGGCACCCCCTGCTAGGCCAAGAGCCGCCGACACGTGAGCAACTGACCCCGCCGCGACTGTCCAACCGGAAAGCGGAAGAAAAGATAAAAATTTTAGGTTCGTTTCAAAAAATTTATTTATCAGCGGCACAAGAGAGTATGTAACGGCGAAGAAGCCCCACGCATATGGGAGCGTCTTCAATAATTTTTTTGTGAGTTTTGCCTCGCGGCTTTGATTTTTGATTTTAAGATTTTCGTTTGAAGTTTCGATTTTTGAATCTAAATTTTTATTCGTGAGTTTTAATTTTTGATACGCCCAAATAAATCGCGCTGCGCTTCGGAACATTAACGACAATGCGAAAAACGCTCCTG
>CAJORD010000050.1 GCA_905236605.1 uncultured Synergistales bacterium
TATTTGTCGTTGCCCATTCCAAGTTCTTTCATATAAGAGAGCTGTCGAAGTCCGTGGCGCGTTTCGATTCTTTCAACGAGCGCAGCGCGGTCTTGAGGTTTCAGAGCGTAAACTAAATCTACGCAAGCCGTATCGATTGCGAGAATGTCAAGCGAAGCCAAGATTCCCACGTTCGGAGTTACGACGGGTTCGGCTTCAACGCCTTCGCAGTCGCAAGAAACTGACATATTACGCATGACGTTTACAAACGCGATGTTCTTTCCAAAATGATCGACAGTCGCCTTTGAAGACTCTGCAATTCGTTCCATAAGTTCTTCGTAGGCTATGTCCCATTGATTAGACTGGCCCGGTGTCGTGTGGATCATGGCCTTCCCGATTCGTCCATCAGCGCAGCCGATCCCGATGTTCTTGTTTGAACCGCCGAATCCGCCCATAACGTGTCCTTTGAAGTGCGTGAGCACGAGCAGCGAATCATAATTAAGCATGTTCACGCCGACGGACATTTCTTTGAACCAGTTCCCGCCCTTCACGGGTAACAAAGCCGTGCCGTGTTCGTCCATGATATCGACGTTTGCGAAATCCCAGCCGTTAATCTTGAGCGTCTCGCGGTGTTGTTCGGTCGTGTATCTGTCGCCTTCGTAGTAAGAATTTGTTTCAACGATTTTCGCGCCGGGCAAATCTTTTTCAATTAAATTTTTTACCCAAGGTCGCGGGATTATGTTAGGGCCATGAGGTTCGCCGGTGTGAAGTTTGATTCCGACTTTGCCTGTGATGTGCTGATTAATTTTAGCGTAAACTTTCCGAAGTCCTTCGGCTGATAAGTCGCGCGTGAAATAAACGATTGATTCATTTCCTGAACGCTTTTCATAAGGAATGTATTTATCTCCGTCTTTTCCCGGTAACATAAAAAGAAAACCTCCAGAATAAAAATTACAAATTAAATTTATAGGAGTGGTGCGCTTAAGGAGAGTCGAACTCCTGACCTACGGCTCCGGAGGCCGTCGCTCTATCCACTGAGCTACAAGCGCATATTTAAGAATTTTTTTGAATTATATCACGCTGATATTTGCCTAGCGCTATAATAAAAATAAAAAATGAACACACAAAATTTTAATTTACCTTTATGTAACTCATTAAGAAGAAAAATCGGCCGCGCTCTTGCTCAATGGAAGATGATTAAAGAGGGCGATAAAGTTCTTGTTGGACTTTCCGGCGGCAAAGACAGTTTAGTTTTGCTTCACGCTCTTAACGATTTTGCACGCCGAAGCCCGGTGAAATTTTCTTTTGCGGCTTTGAGCGTCAAAATCACGGGATTAGATACAGAAATTTTAAAATCTTACTGCGACATTAAAAATATAAATTATTATGTCGTTGAGCAGCCGATAATCGAAATTATAAAATCAAGAAATGAAAAATCGCCGTGTTCGTTCTGTGCAAACATGCGACGCGGGATTATAAGTTCATGGGCAGCGCAAAACGGTTTTAATAAAATTGCTCTCGGCCATTCTCTTGACGACGCTGTAGAAACTTTCTTCATGAACCTCTTGCACGCGGGCCGCGCAAAAAGTTTTCAGCCCGTTGCCTACATGTCTCGAACTAATATAACCGTCATTCGCCCTTTAGTCTTATCGACCGAAGCCGCGATTATCGAC
The DNA here is from genome assembly GCA_905236605.1 of uncultured Synergistales bacterium. Lineage (GTDB taxonomy): Bacteria > Synergistota > Synergistia > Synergistales > Aminobacteriaceae > JAFUXM01. The sequence goes on from CAJORD010000050.1 coordinate 1,653, forward strand.
GAGGCCAAGCGCTTAGAACTCCCAGTTATAAAAAGTCCTTGTCCTTTCGCGGGTCATACGGAGCGGCAACGAACTCGCGATTTCATTTCAGAATTAAAAAAACAAATTCCCGATCTTTATTCAAAAGTTATAAACGCGCTTGAAAATTTGTCAGATTCAGAAAGCTGGAAAAATTCATGAGCATTCCTTCAGATATAAAAATAACTCCTTGGCTCGAACAATATAAAAAATTCAAAGATGATTATCCCGACGCGATTTTATTATTTCGCATGGGAGATTTTTACGAAATGTTCTTTGATGACGCTCGAAAGGCTGCGGCTATTCTTGACATTGCGCTGACGGCTCGCGACAGTGAAAAAAAAATTCCGATGGCCGGAATCCCTCACCATGCTTTGAATGTCTATCTCGGAAGATTGATAAAGGCCGGGTGCCGCGCGGCAATCTGTGAACAAATTAGCGAACCTGACGCAAAAAAAGGAATAGTAGACCGCAAAGTCATTCGCGTTGTAACGCCTGGAACTTATGTTCCTGATGACGGCTTCACGGATTCAGGTCATTTGGCGGCCGTGTGGGTTTTGAAAAACGAAATCGCTATGGCGTTGTTGTCTGTCGATACGGGGTTATTAGAGGCCGGAACTCTCAATGAACGCGACGCGGCGGCAATGCTTACTGCGTTTGCCCCTGGTGAAGTTCTTTATCCGTCGAGCCAGAATATAAAAAATTTTCCCGGCTTTCTAAAATCTCTAAACTTGGTCGGCGTTTCTGGAGAACTTTTTAAAATTTCAAACGCTGCCGGACGATTGAAAGCCGCTTTGAAGACGCGACGACTTGCCGGTTATGGCATTGAAGAGAGTGATCCTTGCGTAGGGCCTGCGTGGGCGGCACTTGATTATCTTTCGGCGACGCAGTTTAGCTCTTTGAATAACGTTTTGAAAATTTCGCCCTTGCGAGTAAAAGACCGAATGAGCCTCGATGCAGCCGCGCAACGAAATCTTGAATTAATCCCGGAAACTTCTCAAAGCGGAGTGTCATTATTATCTTCGATTGATAAATGTCGAACGCCAATGGGCCGGAGGACTTTAAGAGAATGGATTTTGCGGCCGCTTATGGACGTCAAGGCAATCGCGCGACGACAGAACGCTATAAAAATTTTAGTGAACGCTCGCAAGGAGTGCTTGCTGCTTCAGGATACCTTGGCGGGAACTCGCGACGTAGAGCGGGCGTTATCGCGGCTTGCACTTGGAACAGGGAATCCGATTGACCTAGGAGCAATTCGCGACACGCTGCGACTAATCCCGGACATAAAAAAAATTTCCGTCGGTGAACCTCTGAACACGATTATAAAAACTCTTCCGGACTTGTCGGACTTGAATAATTATCTTGAAAGCGCGCTTGAAGAAAATCTTCCGCGATTTTTGGGAACGTCGCCCGTAATTCGTTCGAGCTTTAATGAACAGCTTGCAGAATGGCGGGATATGTCAACGCGCGGCGAGCAGTGGCTAAGTGCATATCTCGAACGTGAACGCGAAGCCACGAAGACACCAAAATTAAAAACGGGATTTAATAGCGCGTTCGGATATTATCTCGAGGCCGGCAAAAATGGCTTGACGGTTCAGCCGGATTATTTCAAGCCGACGCAGACACTTGTAAACGCGAAGCGATTTACGACGCCGGAATTAAAAAATTTTGAAACGAAGATGCAAAATAGCGCGTCAGAAATTTCTCGAATCGAGAGCGCTTTATATGTCGAAGTCGTTAATAAAGTTCTCGAAAGCAGCGAACTGCTGCAACTTGTTGGGCGCTTGCTTGGGATTTTAGATTGCGCTTCTTCGTCGGCGTCGATAGCTCATGAACGAAATTATCATTGTCCCGTCGTCGATGAGTCTGACATAATTGAAATTAAGAGTGGCCGGCACCCTGTTATCGAAGCTGAAGTTCAAGATTCTGTTTTTGTTCCAAACGACGTGAAATTAGATTCTGAAGGCCGCGTGATAATTCTGACGGGGCCGAACATGGCGGGAAAATCGACGTGGCTGCGAATGACGGCACTTTTATCAATAATGGCGCAAGCGGGTTTGTGGATTCCTGCCGAGAGTGCAAGATTTGGAATTGTCGATCGAGTTTTCACGCGTATAGGCGCGCGCGATGATTTAGTTCGGGGCAGCAGCACTTTCATGATCGAGATGCTAGAAACCGCGAATATTTTAAATAACGTAACGGACAAGAGCTTAATAATTTTGGACGAGATTGGCCGCGGTACAGCGACGTGGGACGGAATGAGCATAGCGTGGGCAGTTCTTGAATTTTTGCAGGCGAGTTCAAAGGCGCGAGTTTTGTTTGCGACGCATTGTCACGAACTCACGAGCCTTGAAGAAAAATTAAAAGGCGTGAAAAATTACAGCATGGCCGTTAGCGAGGGGGCGGAAGGAATTTTATTTTTGCATCAGGTTGTGAAGGGTCCGGCGGATCGTTCGTATGGAATCGAAGTAGCGAGGCTAGCAGGCTTGCCAGATTCAGTTTTGCGCCGTGCGTTTGAACTTTTAGAAATTTTTGAGCACGAAGGCTTTGAAGTAAAAAAAATCTCCGCGCCATTGCCGCAAGTTGCTTTGAAGCGTCAAATTATGATGTTCACGCCTGAAGCCGACGGGATAATTGAAGAAATTTCCGCGCTCGACACAAACAACATGACGCCGCTCGAAGCTCTTAATATTTTGAACAAGTTGCGCGCAAAATGTCAAAATGCGTTAAAAAATTAAATTTCGTGGTTACTTCCTAATTCCTATTTGCTTTTTCGTGATATTCTTGCTCGGTGTTGACGTTCCAGACGTTAGATTTTTCTTTCTTGCTGCTCAAAATATTTTTTACGGCCTCGAACGCTGTGCACATGGAGTGATCGATATTGTTGTATCTGTGCTGACCGTTTCGCCCGACGCAGAAAAGATTTTCGATTGAGTCAAGATAATTTCGCAGCGCGTCAATTTGTTCGTAAGTGTCGAAATACGCCGGGTAAGCTTTCTTTACGCGTTCGACATGAAAATCTAAAACATCGTCGCGCGAATTTAACAGGCCGATTTTCAAACTCTCGTTAATGCCAAGCGCAGCAAAGTCCTCATCGGTCATTGACCACAAAGAATCGCTGCCAGCGGGGCTCCCGCCTTCGTTACAAAAATATTCGAGTCCGATCCACACAGTGTGATTTATATCGTTGACTAAATACGGCGACCAGTTATTAAAAACTTGAATACGACCCATTTTTACATTTTTATCATGGACATAAATCCAATTATCGGGAATTATGTCGCCTATGGTTTTGATTTTAGTTTCGTTCTTTAATTTCAAAGACTTCGCTAAAATTCCAACGGTCATGTAATCGCGATAAGGAAGCCCGGAGGCAATTTTTGAAATTTCATTGGGAACATCGTTTAAGCCCGCAAACAAATTTTTCAGCGGCATTGATGAAATTACAAAATCACACTCTTCACAAAAAACTTCTCCGGCTTTCTGATAAAAAATTTGTGTGATAGCGTTTTCATTCTTTGTAAATTTAATAACGCTTGCGTTCATGATGATTTCGCCGCCAAGTTTTTTAATCTCTTCAGCTGTAATTTCCCACAGTTGTCCTGGCCCTAATTTGGGATACTTGAAACTTTCTATTAAAGATGTTTCGACTTTGCGCGAATTTTTGTGAAAAATTTTTCCGAAGATGTCTTTGAAGATCGCGGTTATTGAAAGTCCTTTGACGCGCTGCGCTCCCCATTCCGGAGAAATTTCTGAAGGATGGCGTCCCCAAAGATTTTCGGTGTAATTCTCAAAGAACATTGAATACAATTTTTTACCAAATCTATTGATATAAAAATCCTCAAGAGATTTCTCCGAACGCTTGAAAATTGCGCTCTTGACGTAACTGAAGCCTGCCCACAGTGTTGTAACAAACCCCATGTTTTTAATCGTACTAAATTTTAACGAAACCGGGTAATCAAAAAATTTTTGGTTAAAAAATATTTGTGAAAGTCGATTTCGATTTAGCATTACGCGATCGGTTAAGTCTGGGTCAGGATTGCCGGCGACTATCTCGGAGCTTCGATTCAAAATTTTATCGTCATATGGCAAAGCACCCTGCGAGGGCATCATTTTTTCCCACCATTCGTTGACCTCGGGAACTTTTGAAAAAAATCTGTGCCCTCCCATGTCCATACGATTGCCTTTGTAATTTACAGTTTTTGAAATTCCGCCGATAGAATTGGATTCTTCAAAAATTTTTACGTCGTAATCGTTACTCTTGTTCAAGA
>CAJORD010000051.1 GCA_905236605.1 uncultured Synergistales bacterium
ATACTAAAATTTGATTGTGGGGCAATAAAAAAATGCTATGGGAAAAATCCAATAGCATTTTATAAAAATTTCTTCTTGATTTGAGTTGCTTAGTAAAAGCATGGGAATAATCGCATTAAAGCGTTTGTCAGAAATTAAGAGGAGAACGCTTCAGAAAAATCCGAAAAATCCAGAAACAGCGTCGCTAGCAACATCAATTCCAACATCAGCAGAAGATGTGATAGCGTCTCCGGCAACATCTATTCCAGTATCAAAAGCAGAACTAATAATATCACTAGAAACATCAATTAACTGGTCTGTAATGTCGGATAAATTCAATTCGGAAATTACGTTTGAAACGATGTCAGTGACATCTTCAATATCGCCTGTCAATGCTTCTAATTGTGAGGAATCAAATCCAAAGAAATTGTTTAAATCATCGGATAAAGCGACAGAATTAGTCGAAGCCTCCGCTTGGGTTGAACTGCCAATGATACCACCCACAAGTCCGGCAGTAGCTACAGTAGCAACACGATTATTAGACTTTTGATTAGATTTTTTTTCAGATGTATCTTCGTGTATAACTTTAGTGCCACAATTCGCACAAAAATTAGCGTTGGAATTAAGTTTAGCTCCGCAATGAGAACAAAAATTTGCCATAAATATCATCTCCTATTGATTGAACTCAGCAATTAAATCCGCAATGCGCTCTTGTAACATTTGTAGGATTTCGCAGAAAGCGGATAATTGACTGCTTGAAAGTCCGCTTTTGTCAATTTTAATATCATTGATGTACAGGTCTTTGGATAAAAAGCCTCTAAGTTCGATTTTTGAAATTTCGTTATGACTAATGAAAATTGGTGTCGAGCTAGAATCTTTACAAATGTGAATACCCTTAGTTGTCATTGTTAATCCTTCATCAGCACTGCCAAAAGTTGTAGAATCATAGCAAATTAACGGGACTTCGCCATTTTTTAGATGAACATAACTTTTCAAAGCATTTTGAAATTTTTGTTCACTTTTGCCGGTGTCGCCATAGTAGTATATGTGGCTTTTGAAATTAAATTTTTTTGTATTACGCCAAGTGGGCAAAATTTCTTTAATACGCGATACAAGTTCATCATCGCTAATTTCGGAATCATTTTCTTGTGGTATATTATTGGACGTTGGATTGTTACTGCCAGCAAACAATTTACGTAACTTGTCAATGAGTTCGCGCAGATTTTCAACTTTCTTTTCATTTAATCCTGCAGTGCTGATTTTCATATCATTGAAGTATAAATTTTTTTTGACGCACTTCAAATGCAAATCGGGAAATTCAACAAGAAATTCCCCATCTTCGCCAAGATTATGCCAGTAGATTCCCTTAGTAGTCACAGTGAAACCGTCTTCTGCACTGCCAAACATAGTATCATCGTAGCAAATCAAGGGATATTCACCTTTATTTTCGCCATATTTTAAATGAACATAACTAGCAAGAGCCTTAGCAAATTTTTCTTTGGACTTGTTCTGCTCATCACAGTAATAATACAAACCGCTCATGTTGAATTCAGGTTTATTTTGCAAGATTTTCAAGTTTTTAAAAACATCGGCTAATTTTGATTCAACGCTGGGGTTAGTTTGCTTTGGAATTTGTGATGTCGATTTAGATTTAGGAGTGGCAACGGCATCATTGTCAACGTCTTCTGGAGAAGGTTGGAGTTTTGGCGGATCAGCATTGATGTCACGATAAGAGCCGGATTTAAAGTTTGTCCTAAAATAGCTGTGATATTTTTCAAGTCCGACGTTCTCGCCAAGCCATAAACGAGTTGCCTTATAAAGCCAATCAATGTACGGTGCGTCGTAAAGAGCCTGAACAAAAGTTTGAACAGGTACAGTATTTTCTTTTTGAATCACATTCTTGTGAAGATGGTTCAATATAGCATTTCTTAACATATCTTCAGCATTTTTCTTCTTATCGGTACTTTTCTTTTCAAAAGTGCTGTAGAATTTACCAATAGATTCTTTAGACCTTTGAAGTTTTTCTATAGTGTAGAATTCATTTTTAGCGTCAAAACCATGTGCTTGAGAATAGCCACGCCACAATTCAAATAAATCTAATACACTTGCTTTGGTCAATTCGTTGACTGCAATATTTTTTTTGACATCCGGATTGCTTTTCAAATTTTTGCAGACATTTTGCAGAGCCGAATCGTAGTAAGTAAATGTTGCTGAGAGATAATCTTGGGCGTTCATGGTAATGCCTTCTTGTTGCAATACATAAAGTAAATGTTTTGTCATGTTCAATAACAATGCACCAGCAATTTTTGGTGTGTGAGAAAGCATTTTATTTACCGACTCACATTTGAGAGATTCTCTTTTTATCAAACCGACTGAGCTACCCAAAGCATTGGAAATAAGATATTTGGCTCTGCCTTCGCAAACGTTTGATTCAGTGATGTTAAATTCGTGATCGTAAAGAATAATCTTCATATTTTATATCACCTCAATTTTTTATATAAAACATAGTTTAACTACTCACAATACAGGAAAATATAAAATTTCTTCATTAAGGTTCAACCTCTTTAACGCTGTCGATAATTGTTTTCATTTCTTTACTCAATGATTGAAATTCAGTAATAAGTTTTTCAGTTTCTTGTTTAGCCATGTCCATATCTTTAGAACTGAGTGTAGTACCGCTCAAAATTGGATTGCCAATCATCTTTTTTTGCGTAGCTAACCATTTCTTTCTTGTGTCTGTAAGATGTACAGCGGCTTCTGGAACCTCAATATTGTCGAGTTTTTGTTCAATGTCGTCTAAAACGTCTAAGGCTTGCTTTTGTTTTGAGGAACTGGAAACTAAATTCATATTCGGATAAATTGCATTTAATCTGTTTTCACCTTCCTCTAAAATGGGTCTGGTAGCAAGAATGTAACGCTTAAGGTCTGTTCTGTCATTGGCAATTTTTTCCTTACGAACTTTTTCATCAGCGGCGCGTTGTTCAGCTAATAATTTATCTTCTTGGGCTTTCTGTTCAGCGGCGATACGTTCCTGCTCAGCTTTTTGTTTCTCGGCTTCTTCCTTAGCTTGTTTTTCAGCGATTTCCTGAGCCTCTTTAGCGATACGACGCTGTTCACTTTCCGCACGTTCAGTCTCTAAATTTGCCGCCCAAGTTGATTGATAATCAAATGCTTTATAGGATATTCCAGCAAAAATCAAAGTGATGACAATAAATAAAATGGAAACCCCCAAGTTACTTTCACTATCTTGATTATCTTGGTTTGAAGAGTTAGATTCCTTTCTCGATTTCATAAATTTTGGAAGAGCCGTGAAACCTAACCATGCAAAGAAAATCGTTGCCAGAGCTGATATTCCGCCGATAATGTTGAATATATAATCCCATGCAAAAACTAACGCAATGCCTATCAATACTATTCCCACGATAATGTGCATAAAATAGAACCTCCATTTGAAACTTCTTAAATAAAATATTCTAGCAAATGAAATCGAAAAAGTACTTACCCGACGGGTAAATCAAAGCATGTTTTTATCAATCTCCCACCAAACTTTTTTTTCTTCCTCAC
>CAJORD010000052.1 GCA_905236605.1 uncultured Synergistales bacterium
AGCGAAGCGGCTCTTACGTCAGGTTCGATAATGTCCCAATAAGCTCTAGGAAGCTCGGCCGTGTATAAGGCTTTCGCCTGATCATTGACAAATTCACGTATAACGCCCTTAGTGAAGAAAATCCCGTGCGAGAAATGAGCAACCGCTAGGATTATAAATGCTATCCCTACAAGATTGACGGCAAAATTAGCGCGCTTTTCGCTCTTTTCTTTCTTGACAAAAAACTTAATAAAAAAGCCTTTAAGAATTATTAAGGCAAGGCCAAGAACTAACAATGCTAAACTAAAAATCGGTTTTGAAATTCTTTTTGAATAATGAGCATTGAAAGTGTCGCCTACGTTGTCAAGAATTTGATCATATACTTTTGTTTGAACAGAAGCAACTTCTTCGTAATCAAGCAAATTTTTTATTTTTTCACTTGAAAACTCGCGCGAATTTACCTTTAGAGAGTCGTAATATCGTTCATAAAAATCCTGAAAGAAAAATTCATATTCTGGCTGAAATTTTGCGAACACGTTCGAGAGTAATTTTTCGATTACCTCGTTTCTGTTAAATGCCAACTGAAACGAACTTACTCCGGCTTCAGAAAATTCTTTATTAATCGTAGCAAAGAGCATGTAATTTAGACTTTGTATTTTCCATTTAGAATCGTAAAGCAACATAAAATCTTTTTGTGCACGCAAGACACTGCCCGAAGCGGCCATTGATGACAACGCGAACACTAACACGAGGAACGCGAATAAGAATTTACGTTTCATATTTTTTCTCAGTCCTTTATACTTTTTTGAAAATTATAGCGCTATTTATAAACTTCGTATTTCGGGGATAAATCTTTAATTTATTCTAGCGTGAACGCTTTTATACAGGCGTTGGCGTTTATGTTGATTCCGTCTGTCCAGTTTCGACCGTCGCGAGAAAAATAGCTCTCATGTTTATGAACGGCAGCGTTATCGGAAAAATTTTTTACGGCGGACTCGACAGGAAAATCCCCTCCCGCGAGTTTCAAAACGACAGAAAAATATTCCCCCTCTCTTAACGAAAATCTGTTTGGCAAAGTTACAGTATGATACCCCGAATATTTAATTTCGCCGTTGAAATTTTCAACAAGTTCCCCGGCGGTCGGTGAGGCGGGAAATTTGCTCCCGTGTTTATAAGTGTAAGCTTCGTATTTGAGATTATTCGACGGCGTGTAAAAAGCTGCTTCGATTAATGTCTCGTCTTTGTTCGCTTGAAAGACATTTGCCGCCCACGAATAATTCACAGTTTTGCACCAGCCTAAATCATCGTAACCGTAATGTCGCAAACGAGAATTATATTTTTCAACTATGAAGGCCGTACCCTCGAATGTCGTTTGCTCATAAGACATCCAAAAATAACCATCGTGTGCGCCTTTTGAACTTCCCAAGGAGCCCCAAGAATTTTTTACGAGCCAAGCGCCGTTTCGTTTAGGAACTGGTGAAAATCTTTCGCGCGGGAAATTGTCGTCCCAGCCGGCGAGTGCGACAATATGATTAACTTCGCTGCCGTGGTCATTGTTGAAGTAAGTATAAAAATTTTCCTTTCTGTAATATTTGAAAGGGTCGCTGTACATACTGACGACTATAGCGCCGTGCTTCATGATTAAATCTTTGCGAACGTCAGGGCCGGGATCGTTATTCACAGATAAAAAATAAGCGTCACGAAGTCGCATTGTGCGTCTGAAATCTTCGGGAAGTTTTTTTAGCAAGGCTTTTTTATCTGAATATTGAATATTTGAGTTGTAGCGCAAAGAACTCTCATTGACGGGGCCGGCAAGTCTTGACAACATGGCTATAGCTCTGAAAGAGTTGCCATAATTCCCCAAAATCCCGGATTTTTTGTCCGGCGTGAAACTATATTTTTTAATCGGATTATTGAAAGTGAATACGGCCAAGTGCATTTCGGATAAGTCAGGATTTTTGCCGTTTATGTTTAATTTTTGCGTCAAATAATTTGATTCCATGGCCGCCACGCACGCAAACGCCCAACAAGGGCCGGGGATTTCTTGATTTTTAACGCTGGTGATTCGTCCGTAGTCGCGAAGGTCATAACGCGACGGAAAAGCCTCAACACTTGAAGCAAAAATTAAAATCGCGAGTAAAGAAAAAAATTTTTTAATTTTGAATCCCTCATTTCTAATTTTTATTTTTTATTTTTTAATTATTCTTGAACAACATGTTCATGATTTTCAAAACTTCGGTGCCGCGGTCTCCGGTCGTTTTCATATTTTCTTCGGCGGGTCGCTCTTCTTCTTCATCAAGTTTCAGATACTCGCACAAAATCGAATTTACTTCGGGATTGTTTCCAAATTCGGGCATGAAGCTGACAGCGTCAAGGATTAAATATTTCAAGCTCTTTCGTTCGTCTTCAGATAACCACGCGCACAAAAACTCGCCATAATAATCCGGGCCGTATTGTGTCGGAAGGTCAAGAACGCGCTGCGCTTCAAGTCTGACATTTTCTTCTTCCGTAAGGACAAAGAAATCGTTCATGCGCTGTCGCAAAGGCTCAAAAACTCTTTCTTCGTCGGCGGCGATTGAAGCGCACGTAAATTCAAGAACGAAAGAAGCGACTCTGTAAGTTTGAGTTAAGACAGTCCCCGGCGCAAGCTCAACTAACAAAATTTTATCGTCCCAAGTATATTCGCGCCCTGAAATTCCTAAATCGGGAAGGATTTGCCAGCCTTCTACCTGTGCAGTGTCAACGATTGATTTTCTTTCTTTGCCGCTAAGTTTTGCGCTTTTTGTGTCGAATTTCATAAGCTCGCCGATTTTTTCAAGCGTCGTGATTAATGGCAAGTCGCTGCCTTCGGGACGTAATTTTGAAATTAATTCTTCAAAGTCGGGACGCTCTTCAATACTTGCTAAAGTCGGCTCTGGCTGCTCCGGCTTATGAGCCGTCAAGAAGACTTCCCACGAATCCAAAAGCGGCTTAAATTTGTCGAGCTTCTCAAAAAAATCCGGGATTTCGACAACTTCATTATCTTTTTTCCCGAGAGTGATTGACGGATTGGAAGGCTTGTATTCAATTTTGAGATTTTTCTCCGGCTTCGTAAAAACAAGTCCGCCCTTGCACAAATCTTTATAGATCGGCGTGAACGTCTGCAATGCCGCGTCAGAATGAGAGATAATCGGCTCGCCCTCGCGATGAAGCTTTTCGCAAGTCCTGATGACAGTGAACGCTACGGCACTTGGAAGCGGCAACAGTGAATTAGCGTATGAGTTTAGCAAAATGTCGAGCAGACCTTCGGGGACTTGATTAAGACGTTTGCACAGCCCTAAGAGATCTTCATCAGGAAGCCAAACTTTAATCGCGAGCCACGTTATGAAATTTATGAGATTTTCGCTAAGCACGTCCCAACGCAACAAGGGCAAGAGCCTAAAAGCTTCGTTTATGCAAAGTCCGAGGTCTAATTTATCAACGATAGTGCGGCGTTCGATTCCATAAAGCCAAATTGTAGGATAGCAAATATGCAACGGCGGCTGAATCCTAGCACCGGCTAACCACGTTAAATAAATCCCGCGCTGTAACGGCGTCATCGTTGCGTAAGTCTCTGCACCGTCGGCGGGCAATTCGTCGCCGGGCTTGGGAAATTCGACAGGTAAAGTAACATCTATGCACGACGGTTCAGGCGTTGAAGGCTCACCGTTTGCCCAGTAGGCCACGGGACTAGGAACGGTGATATTATCAAGTTGAATATTTCCGGAGCGTCCGCACCATCGAAGAAGATTAGCTTGAGGCGCGGCCTTCTTTTTTTGTTCAGGCGGAATGCCGTAAGGAGATTCTTCACCCGCGGGCGCATGAGCCGAATAAGTAGCACCGCTGGCCAAATCCGGCGACGTTAAAGGCTTGGCCGATAACACAAAAGTATTTTCGCCATTGTCAGTTGCTGCTTCGTCATCTTTGAAGTCTAATGATTCTGGATTAATCGGAGGGACGTCCTGATTTTCTGGCTCTGTTTGCTTGGATTGTTGACGAAAGAACGCGCCGACCGCCATCACAACGAACAGGCCGATTACTAAATAAAGCATGATTTACAAGAACTCCATATCTATTTTATAAGAATACTAAAAAAGCGGCTCTCATGTTAAAAGGGAACCGCTTAAAAAAATTTCGACGTTTTGAAAAATTAGATTTTGGCGTTAAGAACTTTCTCTTTGAGCTCTTTGCCGGGTCTGAACACAGGTACTTTCTTCGCCGGAATAAGAACAACCTTTGAAGGATCCTGAGGATTGCGTCCCTCTCTAGCGGCTCTCTCTCTGACCTCAAAAACTCCAAAACCTACGAATGTGCATTTGTCTCCGTTGGCGAGTGCACCCTGAATTTCTGAAAAAACTGCGTCCACTACAGGGGCTACGTCTTTTTTGCGCATGTCGAGTTTATTAGTGATTGCGTCAATAAGTTCTGCTTTTGTCATTGTTTACACCTCCTGAAAAACTTTTTCTGCATTTTATCAGCTTTTATAAATTATGCAAGCGATTTCGCTGTATTTCACTATATTTTTTGAATATGCTACGCGTTTATATTATAAGGAAGATAATTTAGCAAATTCTTAAATGCGATTGTCCTATGTGAAATTGAATTTTTGATTTCGGGCTCGAGTTCTGCGAAAGTTTTTGTGAAACCGTCAGGGATAAAGACAGGATCGTAACCAAAACCATTCGCGCCGATTGGAGATTTTGAAATTTGACCTTTGCAAACGCCATCGCAAATTAAAATAAATTTTTTAGGAACGCAAATTGATAACGACGCGACAAATTTTGCCCTTCGATTTTCAATTCCGTAGAGTTGATTCAAAATCCATTGAACTTTATCGCCCTTGGGAGCACGTGCCGAAAACAACCCCGGAGCGCCGTTTAGAGCTTCGACTTCAAGGCCGCTGTCGTCAGCAAGACACGGAAGACCGGATTTAATGGCCCATTCGCGCGCCTTTAACATAGAGTTTTCTGAATAAGTTTTGCCCGTCTCTTCGACGACAAGATTTGCGATTTCGGGAGCAAAAATTAATTTTTCGGCGAGATTTCCAAAGTTTGAATTAAGATATTGAAATTCTTTATATTTGCCTTCGTTTGCTGTAGCGATGACTAATTCTTTTAACATTGCGGCCTCTCATGAATTTTTTGAAGGCATCTTCCACGGCGCGGATAAGTCAACAGTTCCGCCGGATTTCGGTGGCTTTGAATCAATCAAAAATCTAACTTGCGACAATGGCGAAAAATTTTCTTGCACAGTCCTAACGATCCCCGTGAGAAGTAAAAGGCTTTTTCGTTGTCCCGCGGATTCGATAGACGAGGCAAACTGCCCCGACATATCCAAGAATGCTGTATCTGACATTCTGAACACGTGAAGCAGTTTGATTTTTTCAGCTTGAGGCATTCCGCTTAAATTTATGACGGCTGTAACGGCCTCGCGAATATTATCTTCAGGCGTTCGCGAAATAAAATTTTGTTGCATCTCTGCGATCGTGTCATTTCGGACGTGATAGAGATTTAATGAAACCTGCTGAACGTTTGCGCCTGAGCTTAACGCTTCTTTAGCTATTCGCTCTTGCTCGACGTTGTTGAAGTTCGTTAAGTCTTCTTGATTTTCAATTCGATTTTCAGGCTTCAAAAGTAATTTTCTGTTCATGAAATCCACAAGCCACGATGTCCCAAGATAGCCAAGCACGAAACAAAGCAGAATAATTCCCAGCCACGATAAAATTTTCAAAAGTAGCGGAGTCGATTTTTCTTCATCTGGCACCGGAGCAGGGCGAGGACGTTGTGGAATTTTTTTCATAGCTGCTTGTTTCATTTGTCTTCGTCGTGGTGCCGGGACTCTCCCGCGAGAAGGCACAGACGATAAATCCCTTTCGCTCGAGCCGGAAGCCCCGCTACTTCGTCTTACTGTAGGCAATTTTTTCACACTCCTTTTTTACTTTATATAATTTATGATCCCTTCGGCCATAGCTGCCGCGATTTTTTGTTGATAAGCTTGCGTCGTGAGCAAGTGTGATTCATTCGCGTTCGTCACGAATCCCGTTTCGAGCAACACGGCCGGCATACCCGCGCCACGAAGTACAAAGAACGGAGCTTGAGCCACTCGCCTCATCGGAAGACTGTTACGGACTCCTGCGTTATATAAGGCCGCTGCAAACTCTGTGCTTTCACTGATTTTATTATTTTGCTGCATGTCGCCCAAAATTCGCAAAAGCATTTCCGTGCGTCGGTCAACGTTTTCGACGTCAACGCCCTTTCCTTCAACATATTCGCGGTTTTCAATTTTAGCAAGATTCATTGCGTCTCTGTCGGTAGGCAAAGCCATAATATAAATTTCAAATCCCGTCATGCTTTTTTTCGAAGGCAAAGCGTTTACGTGAATACTTACAAATAAATCCGCATTCGCGTTGTTGGCAATGTCGGTGCGCTCTTGAAGTTTAAGATAAACATCAGTGCGTCGCGTCATTATGACGTTGTAGCCACGCGCCGCGAGGACTTTTTCAAGTTCGAGGCCGATCGCGAGATTTACGTTTTTTTCCGTTACGCCATTATCAGAAGCGCCGGGGTCTTTTCCACCGTGGCCGGGGTCGATAACTATTGTTTTGCGGCCTGAAGTTCTCAAATTTCGCGCTGCTTGTGGCGAAGTCGGAATTATCAAAGTCGGCTGCGTCGATGGCTGAGATATAACGGGGTCAGGCTTGGTTACGTTTGTGATAGTTCGCGTCGGTGTGTTCGCAACCGGCGTAGTTGGCGTAGCAGGCGCTGACGGTTTCGGCGTTTCGATTTTTTGCGCTGTCGGTGTCGTTTGAGTTTTTGCCGGAGCTGCACTCAAAATTTTTGTTCCCGCTGACAAGAAGAAATCAAAAACTATTCGCTTAGGATTCGTCAGAACAATTTTTTCGGCCTTCGTAATTTTTTCGGCCGTGAAAACGAGATCGACGCCTTTAGAATTTTTTTTAAGTTCAGCTTTTACGTTTGCAAACGGCGAAGCGATTCCTGTGGAGTCTTCGAGACTTGACGAGAATAAAGCGTGAAGTTGTCGTTTGTTCATGAAAACGGCCGGTTCTGCGTCATCTTCGACCATAACTACAGCGCGAATTTTTCTGTGCGCTCCTTCTTGCGAAGTCCAGCGAATACCCTGAACGGTGCCGCTATAAATTTCTTGAGTGTCGCCCTTCGAGTCGCTTAACTTGAAAGTTTCGTATTTAGGTTGAGTTTTTGCGGCTGTGTTCGACTTCTTGGGCGTCGTTGTCGCGACTTGCTGCTGAGCCGGGGCGGGAGTTGGATTTTGTTTTACTTCCGGGACTGTCAAGGCAGGAACAGAAGCGGGCGTTTGAGTTTTAGCTACAGTCGTGGGCGCAGGCTCTTCAAAATCTCCGAACTCTATATCGCTGCGCGCGTTATTGGCGTTGACGGTGTAGCCTGAAATTTTGCTAAGCCTTAATTTATTATTTTGCCCGGAGCCTACGACGCGTTGAAACAAAGCCGCCGCGCTTGCAGAATCGAGCCAAGTTTTTCCATTTTGATTAAAAGGAGCGGAATATAAAGGCACGATTGAGAAACCGTACCACGCTGCTGCGGAATTATCTACAACTCTTAATTGAGTATGGTCGCGCTGAAGCCAAAGCTCATCGCCGACGCGTGAGGACGAAAATCCCAACAGCCGTCCTAAATCTTCTACAGGGACTGCGAAGCCGGAAGCATTATCAATCGTCTTGACCGCTCCAGCACTGCGTGAACCAATATATAAAGCAGCGTCTGCATATGCGCAGGCACAAAAAATTAAAGCAGCCATTAAAACAGCTGCCGTAAGAAAAAACCTCCGCATGAAAAAATTTACTCGCTGTCTTCTAAAATCTGGTCAAGCTCAAACAGACTCGGGACATCAAGTAATAAAATCAGTCTGTCATCAGATGGTTTCGCTACCCAAAGAACATAACGACGGTCAATCGCCGACGATAATTTTGTAGCTGCTTCAAGTTGAGCGTCATAAATCGTAAGAACTTCTCGCACCGAATTAACAATCATTCCGAACATTACGCTATTAACTTCGATAACTACAATTCGAGCTTCGTCTGTTAATTCGTTTCCAAGCATTCCGATTTTAAGATGCATATCGAAAACCGGAACTATCGTTCCACGAAGATTAATAACTCCTCTTATATAAGACGGCGCGTTTGGAACTCGCGTTATAAAAGCCGGGACTCTGACGATCTCGCGCACCATGTTGACATCAACACCAAAATTTTCGCGTCCAAGAGTGAAAACGAGATTAATATGTTCTTCTCCTAAGGATTCTACGTCAACTTCTCTGAAATCCTGATTAACTTCCTGTTTGGGAGCTTGATCCACTTTCTGAATATCTGCCAAAAAAATCTGCCTCTCTCTGTCTAAATTAAATTAGGAGTTAGGTAATGAGGAATCAGGAACGAGAAAAAATTTTTTTATTCTGCGGCTGCACTTTCTGCGAGCTTGATAGCCCCCATAACTCCCTGATAGCCATTGAGAGCTGCCGGAGCGATGAAGCTGTTAATATTGCGAAGTTCTTTAGTGTCAATGTATTCGTTGACGTACTCAAGAACATATTTGCGAACTAACGGGAACAACGGCGCATGATTCATAACGCCACCACCAAGAATAATTTTTTGCGGACTCAAGATTAATAAAATGTCCGTTATGGCCTGGGCGATATATTTTGCTTCAAGTTCCCAAACTTCAGGACGGTCAGCAAGTTCTTTAGCGGGTTTGCCCCAACGTTCTTCGATTGCAAGACCGCAAGCCATTCCTTCAAAGCAAGCGCCATGAGAAGGACAATGACCTTTATAATCGTCACCGGGAACTCTTGACATCATTAAGTGACCTGCTTCGGGGTGAAGCATTCCGTGAATAGGATTGCCGCCGGAGATTGCGCCCATACCGATACCGATTCCGATCGTGATATAGACAGCGTCATTAAGACCTTTTGCGCTTCCCCACGTGGCTTCGCCAAGCAGCGAGCAGTTTACGTTCGTGTCAAACCCCATAGGAATGTCGCCGAGAGCGTCTTTGAGTGTCTTCAACATCGGGAAATCTCTCCACGCGATTTTAGGAGTGTTGAGAATGTTTCCGTAAGTTTTTGAACCTTCTCTGACATCGACGGGGCCAAAACACGCGACGCCAAGTCCCTGAATTTTTTCATCGTCAGGAAGAGAATCATCAAGTTTAGATTTGAAATACTCAATGACTTTCGGCATAGTTTCATCAGGCGTTGTAGTCGGAATGATGACCTGATCTAAAATTTGTCCGCTTTCGTTGCCGACCGCGCAGATCATTTTTGTGCCGCCGGCCTCTAATGCTCCATATAACATATTAGCTAAATAACCTCCCAAAAAATCCCTTCGGCTTTGAAACTTCGTTTTCCGATTTCGCCGCAAGAGATTCAGTTTTTTGATTGCTATTATAATTTGAAAGATCGGTGTTTCTAATTCTGTCTCTTAACGGGAGAATGCTCTTAGGATTGACAGAAAGTTCATCAACGCCCCACTTCAAAAACTCTTCAGTGAGTTCCGGATCTGCTCCAAGTTCTCCGCAAATTCCTACCCAAGTGTTGTGGCGATGTCCTGCTTCGATAGTTTCGCGAATTAATCTTAACAAAGCCGGGTGATGAGTGTTAGCGAATCTCTCAAGATTTGCGCTCTGACGGTCAATAGCGCAAGTGTATTGCGTCAAGTCGTTCGTGCCAAGTGAAAAGAAGTCAACTTCTTCGGCAAGTTCGTCAGCACATAACGCCGCCGCCGGAGTCTCAATCATGATTCCGATTTCATACTTTCCGATTTTAACGCCTTCGGCCTCAAGTTCTTTCTTGCACTCGTCAAGAATGGCTTTGCATTCCTGAACTTCCCACTTGCTGATAATCATCGGGAACATGATTCCAAGATTTCCGAACGCCGAAGCTCTTAATAAAGCTCTGAGCTGACGTTTGAAGAAGTCTTTGCGCGTAAGACAGATTCTGATCGCTCTGAATCCTAACGCCGGATTTTCTTCTTTGTCGAGATTCATATAGTCGATCGTCTTGTCGGCTCCGATATCGCAAGTTCTGATTACTATCAATCGCGGTGAAAGAGCTTCGAGAACTTTCTTATACGCTTGGAACTGTTCTTCTTCAGTGGGGTCGGTCTTGCTGTTGAGATAAACGAACTCGGAACGGAAGAGGCCGACTCCTTCTGCGTCATTTTCGATTACGGCGTTAATATCTTTCGGGCCGCCGATATTGGCGTAAAGTCTGACTTTGTAGCCGTCTTTTGTTTCAGTGGGCTTGCCTTTGAGTTCCTGAAGTTTTGCTTCTTTCTCTTTGTCCTCCTGCTGTTTGGCCGTGAGAGCCTCAATCGTAGCTTTGTCAGGGTCGATATAAATGCAGGAGTTA
>CAJORD010000053.1 GCA_905236605.1 uncultured Synergistales bacterium
CTAAAGCTCAATCGGAATTTGAATCGGCGTTATAGAAAGCGCAAGTCCAACGACATCATCAATTTCAAGCACGACGCCATTAAACGCAGCTCCCTCTTCACTGGCTTCAAACTTGCAGGGCAGGCCCGTTAAAAATTTTTGCATCACTGATTCATACTTCACGCCTAAAACTCCTTCGTGGCCTCCCGTCATTCCAACATCTGAAATATAAGCCGTCCCGTGTCGCAAAATTCTCGCGTCCGCTGTCTGAACATGCGTATGAGTTCCAAGCAGCGCGCTGACTTTGCCATCAAGATAATAAGCCATCGCCTGTTTCTCTGAAGTCGCTTCGGCGTGGAAGTCAACAAGGATTGGGAGGTTATCGCCATATTTAGTTTTAAGTTCGTCGATAAGACTATCCGCGCATTCAAACGGCGAATTAATCGGTGGCATAAACACTTGTCCTTCTAAATTAAGAATGCCGAGTTTCTTCCCTTTACGTTCTATGACGCCACAGCCACGCCCGGGGCATAATGTCGAATAATTAGCGGGGCGAAAAACTCTTGTTTCAGAGTCGAGCAGCGGCAAAAAATCGGACTTGTCCCAAATATGATTCCCTGAGGTCATTGCGTCAATCCCAAGCGCTATAAACTCCTCAAAAATTCGGCTCGTCATTCCTTTACCGTGCGCAGCGTTTTCGCAGTTTATTATCGTGAAGTCAAACGCGCCGAACTCTTTTTTAATTTCAGGAAGAGCAGCAGCAAGAGCCGCTCTCCCTGTGTTCCATGCAACATCACCAGAAAATAAAATTTTCATTTTGCAAACTCCGTTGCTCTAGTTTCGCGTGTAACATTAATTTTAATTTGGCCAGGATACTTTAATTCTGCTTCGACGCGCTTAGCAATGTCATACGCTAGTTTATGAACGCTTCCTTCGTCCGTCTTTGAAGAATTTAGAATTACTCGAACTTCTCGTCCGGCTTGAATCGCGAACGCCTGACTGACACCATCGAAACTTCGAGCGATTTCTTCGAGATTTTCAAGACGTTTTATATAAGCGTCGAGGCTCTCGCGTCGTGCACCTGGTCTAGCAGCGCTTATAGCGTCGGCGACGGAAACAATTACTTCATAAATAGAATGAATTTCAAGATTATCATGATGAGACGCTATGCAGCTTACGATTTCGGGACGTTCGCCGAGACGTTTCGCTAAGTCTGCTCCGATTTCGGCGTGAGGGCCTTCGATTTGACGGTCAATAGCTTTGCCGATGTCGTGAAGCAGTCCGCCGCGTCGTGCGGTTTCTTCGTCAAGTCCGAGTTCTGCCGCGATAATCCCTGCGATTTGTGCAACTTCCATACTATGAGCCAAGACGTTTTGCCCGTAACTAAATCTAAATTTCAGTTGTCCAAGCGTGCGCATGAGTTCGTTATTCATGTTCTTTATTCCCATTTCTAAAATAGCGTTCTCGCCTTCAGTTATCATTTCGTTGTCAATATCGCGGGCGGCTTTCTCGATTAAGTCTTCGATTCGGGCCGGGTGGATTCGACCATCAACGACAAGACGCTCCATAGCGCGGCGGGCAATTTCGCGACGGATCGGATCGAAGCAACTGAGCATTACGGCTTCGGGAGTGTCATCAATAATTAAATCTACGCCTGTCAGACTTTCAAAAGTTCTAATGTTTCGACCTTCGCGGCCAATGATTCGGCCTTTGATTTCTTCAGAGGGCAATGGCACTACGCTGATACTAGATTCGCCGGCACTCTCGACGGCGCAACGCTGCATGGCACCGAGTATAATATCGCGAGCTTTTTTTTCTGCTTCACGTTGGGCACGCTCTTCGAGTTCTTTTAATTTTAAGCCGAGCATGTGAGAAGCGTCTTGTTCGACTTTATTTAATAAAATCTCCTGAGCTTGTTCTTTTGTCATTTCGGCTATTTCTTGAAGTTTTGTTTCTTGTAGCTGAATAGTCTCTTCGAGTTTGGCGCGACGTTTCTCGATTTCTTCATGCTTGACACGTAGCTCGTCTTCTTTGCGTGAGACTTTGTCGAGTTTTTTGTCGAGATTTTCTTCTTTTTGCTCGATCTTTCGTTCGCTTCGTTGAAGTTCGTTGCGTCGTTCTTTGATTTCTTTTTGAGCTTCTTGACGGAGGGTGCTGACTTCTTCGCGAGTTTCTGAAACTTTCGTGCGTTTGATGTTTTCTTCGCGCTCCTCGGCTTCTTTTAATCGCTGGGCTATCTGATTATTCACGCCGTTGACGCGCGAATTGTCCCACATTTTCAAAGCCGCCCAGCCCACGCCGATTCCGACAATGAAAAATATAAATGCTAAAATAAATTGCATAATAAAATTTATGTCCTTTCTAAATCTAAATTCATAATTAAATAATCTATTCCCAAAACGAGGGGGTGCTGAAAAATTTTTATCTTTTATCGCTTATCCCGAAATTTTGGCAGTCTGTGCAATTCTACATTTTTAAGGAAAGTTTAACAAGCGAAAATTTTTTTTGTAAGTAAAAATGAAAAGTTTTTTGTGATACAATAGGGACAACGTTGAGGGGTGTTGTACCCTATTAAGATGATTGAGACAATCTCAGACCATCTTTACCAGCTTGCGAGAATAATATAAATTTGAAGAATTATGAGGATAAAACTCGCAATCCAGTATATGGCAACGGCGAATTTCTTCAGCCTACGAAGAAAACCTCGCCGTTGTTTGCGTCTGGCTTTGTGCTTTTTTGCCAAGATTATTCACCAGATTTCTGCACGGAGGTCTTCCCCGTTTCATGAGCCGTGCCCCCATGCGGGGCCCCTCGTGAGGATTATTATATCAGACTATCGTTTTATAAAAATCTTCTGTGCGCTTGGCCGTTTCGCTAAACGATGTCAGCTTATCAACAGATAACGGACTTGCTGCTCCTCCTCTTATGACTTTCAAGATCGCCGAACGCCACGCGCCTACGTTATCAACTTCAACAAGTTCTCCTGA
>CAJORD010000054.1 GCA_905236605.1 uncultured Synergistales bacterium
CGGCGGGTGCTGACGGGATTATGATTCATTCTCGCAAAAGTGATCCGTCGGAAGTTTTTTTATTTTGTGATTTGTTCAGGAAAGATTTTCCGAACGTTCCGCTGGTCGCGGTTCCGACCGCTTATTCACAAGTTACCGAACAAGAACTCGCTTCACACGGCGTGAATATTGTCATTTACGCAAACCAACTTACACGTAGTGGCTTTTTGGCCATGGAGAATACGGCTAAAAGTATTTTGACTTATAATCGAGCCAAAGAAGCCGATCCGTATCTCCTTCCGATAAAGAAAATTATTTCCTTAATTGACGAGATTTAAAAATGATTGCGATACTTTCGGACATACACGGCAACTTCCATGCACTTAATGCCGTAATAAATGATTTAAAGGTTCAACCGGTCGAAGAAATCATTCTTTTGGGAGATTTAATAGATTACGGACAACAGTCAAATGAAGTGATTGAATTTATTGGAAAGCTTAGTGTCCCCATTATTTGTAACTTGTGGGGGAATCACGAAGACGCTGTTTTAAGAAAAAATTTTACGAAATTTTCAAGTGAACGCGGTAAAAACAGCGCCAAGTACACTTCAAATATTTTGACAGATAAGACTAAAGATTATCTTAACAAAAATTGCATTAAATCCGGCATCAAAGAATTTGAACTTATCGGAAAAAGATGTTTGGCGGTACATGGTTCATTGGAGGATGTTTTCTGGAAAGGCATTTTTCCCGGTGATTTGAACGGAGATTATCATGCTTACGACATAGTTTTTTCAGGACATACCCATTGTTCGCATTGTTTCACAAAATTTTATAATTCCGATGATTCTTCCATGCGCAATAAAAAATCTGTTATGTTTGTAAATCCCGGGTCTGTTGGTCAACCGCGCAATCATAATCCCAATGCTCAATACGCGCTCATTGATAAAAGAACTTGGTCAGTTCATCTTCGTGCAGTGAATTACGATGTTATTTCTGCCATGAATTTGTTTCAAGGACAAGTAGATAATTTTTACAAAACGAGATTGGCGAAAGGTGTTTAAGATATGAAATACTATGTTATCAGCGGTGTCACGGGTATGACCGGCAATGAATTGGTCAGGCAAATTTTATCTCGAAATGACGGAAGTAGGATTTTAGGTTTCGATAATTTTTACGCTTCTTCAATTGATACGGTTGAAGATTGTATCGATAACTGCCGCTTTGAATTTCATGAACTTGATTTGAACAATACCGAAGACATGTTCAAAGTTGAAAAAGCAGTAAATTCTACCTCAGCTGGCGAAATCATTTATATAAACTGCGCGGCAGTCGTTCACACGGAACATTTTTATAATGTTTACGAAACTTTTGAAACAAATGTAGTTGGTATGAATAAGTTCCTTCAGCAAGCAATACGTGTCGGTTCAAAAAAATTTATCAACTGCTCGACTTCAGAAGTTTATTCAATGAACTCTTGGAATAGAAGCGGTGGTGTCAAAGAGTCCGAATTCATCACACTTGCAAACGCTGAACATAGTCAACGCACCAGTTATGCCGTAGGAAAACTTATGACGGAATTTTTTATGCGAGATGCTGTAAATGCAGGAAAAATTTTAGGTTGCTCAATCAGATTTGCAAACGTTTACAGTCGCAACGAACGATTTCCTAAGCATATAATTCCATATATAATTAACAGCTTGAATAAAACACGAAAAGTTATTTTACTGGAAAACTCAAGGAAAAATCGTCGTACATTCCTCAACAATTATGACAGTTGCAGTGCGGTATTGTCGCTTTGTGACACGAATTCGGCGCTGGACGGTTCAGTTTATAATGTAGCTACTGACGAAGAAATTTCTATTTTAGACTTAGTCAAGTTGTGTGCCGAAAAAATGCATATTTCTTCACCAAAAATTGAATTTAAGGGGTATCGTGAATCCGACCCGGATCGGCGCATTTTGTCAACCGAAAAAGTACGCGAACGTACAGGTTGGAAACCGATAGTTAATTTAAATCGCGGTTTAACTGAGTGCATAAAATTCTATACGGAGTAAATTTATGACAACAGCAATTATAACTGTAGCCGGCATTTCAAGTCGTTTCAATAAAGATTTTGAAAGTCAATATTTGAAAGCAATTTACTATGAAGAAAATATTTTTGAAACATTACTTTTCAAATTACTTGAAAAATTTTGGGCAGTGAAAAAAATCATTGTAGTTGGCGGATACAAATACAGTGAACTTGAAAATTATATCGTAAAAAATATTTGCTCGGAATTTCGCAAAAAAATCGTGACGGTGTACAACGAATTTTTTCAGAAATACAGTTCGGGATATAGTTTATACTTAGGCTTAAACAGGGCATTTTACGAGGGCGCGACGTCAATAATTTTTGCTGAAGGTGATCTTGATGTTGATTCGTTATCCATCAAAAAAGTCATAAATTCAAAAAAAAATGTTATTACATATACTCATTTTCCTGTTTATTCCGATAAATCGGTTGCTTTTTATCAAAACGCCGACGATAAGTTTCAGTATATATTTAGCCGTGAACATAGACTACTGAATATCGTTGAGCCATTTAAATGCATATTCAATTCGGGGCAAATCTGGAAATTTATTGATGTCGATAAATTAAAACTCGCCAACAAAAAATTTTATGAAGAAGCACGCGACGATACAAATTTGGGAATTATTCAGCGATACTTCGACACGATACCTGTAACTGAAATTGAACTTGTTCATATAGTGCATTGGTTAAATTGTAATACAAGAGCCGATTATAAACTTGCTAAAGATTTTTGGAGGACTGATAACATTGAAACCGTTTGAAGAAAGACTTGCACGGGTTGAAAAAAATGTGCGTGAAAATAAAATTTGCGTTATGATAATTGGTCTCGGCAGTGTCGGAACTTATCTTTTGGACTATCTCGTAACTCTCAACGATCCCGTGATAAAAATTGTTGTGGTCGGAAGAAATTACGATAAAATGCAACTCAATGTAAATATCGTAAGAATTTCTGCGTTGATTCGTGAGCGTTGCAAATCTCAAATTGAGATTGACGGCAGCGTTGATTTGACGGATATTGATTCGATAACCAAATCCATTGAAAAGTATCAACCGGATTTTATAGTTAATTCAAGCCGCGCTTATCCCGGACTTAAGTATGGTACAATTTCTTGGAAAAATATTCGAGCTTACGGTTTGTGGACACCTTTGGCAATACGTTTTACTAAAAATATCATGGAAGCAGTCAATGCGGCTGAAAGTCATGCGATAACCATTAATACTTCTTATTCTGATGCCGTTAATATGTGGCTTAAGAGTGCGGGCAAACCCTATCCTGATTTTGGAAGCGGAAATTTCAATCATCTTGTTCCACGTATTAAATACGCTGTTGCTGAAATTTTGGGAGTTAAAAATTTTTGGGATGTCGGCGTTATGTTTGCAACAGGACACTTTCATGATGTTTGCATAAGTAAAGAAGGGCATAGCGAAGGAGTTCGTCAGTTGTTGAAAGTTTACTTCAACGGTGATGAAAAAAATATTCCGCAAGAAGAAATTTTTTCACGCTGTAAAATCACAATGCCGGTCGATGAAAAACGCAATATGATGAATGCTTCAAGTAATTACCGAATTATTACAGCCATCATCGACACAATCAGGACGCACAGAGAAAATATTATTTTTACTCCCGGAGTATTCGGTGAATTGGGCGGTTATCCGGTCAATGTTGCTTATGAAGGTGATACTCTTAAAATTAAAATTAACGAGACAGTTTTTTCTATGGAAGAGATGCGCATGGCCAATTCTAAATCGATGTATCTTGACGGGATCGAAAAAATTGAAAATGCTCTTCTTTATTATACAGATGAAATCATTAAGAAAGTCGAACGTGCTTTTTCGGTTACTTTACCGAAATCAGTTGATTATGCTGACATTGAGAATTTTGCTGCCTGTATCATCAGCGAAATTATTGAGTCTCAATTAAAAAAGTAAACCATTATGAAAGTAGAAAATTTTATAAACGTCCTTCGCGCCGATTTTTACGCAGGTGTTCCCGATTCGTTATTAAAGCCGCTTGGAAATTATTTGATGAATCGTTACGGTAACAATAATTCTCATCATATCATAGCCGCGAACGAAGGAATTGCAACTGCACTGGCGGCGGGTTATCATCTTGCAACAAATAAAATTGCCGCCGTCTATATGCAAAACAGCGGTGAAGGGAATATCATAAATCCTGCCGTGTCTCTTTTATCAAAAGACGTATACGGTATTCCCGTAATTTTTATTATAGGTTGGCGTGGTGAACCCAATGTCAAAGACGAACCTCAACATATTTTTCAAGGTGCGGTTACTTTAAAACTTCTTGAAGATTTAAATATTAAATATTTTATTCTGCACAAAGAAACGTCTCTTGATGAAGTACAAGCAGCAATGAAAAATTTTCGCGATATTTTGGCTGAAGGCGAGCAAGTTGCTTTTGTCGTAAGTAAAGGTGCATTGACTTTTGATGATAATATTTCTTACACAAATAATTACAAAATCGTCCGCAAAGATGCGATTAAACATATACTTGAAATTTCGGCAGATGATATTGTTGTATCGACGACAGGCAAAATCAGTCGTGAATTATTTTTTATTCGTGAAGACAACGGGCAAGATCACAGCCGTGATTTTATGACGGTCGGTTCAATGGGCTATGCGTCGTCCATTGCGTTGGGAATTGCTCTGCAGAAACCGCATAAAAAAATTTGGTGTATCGAAGGCGACGGCGCATTTCTCATGCATATGGGCGCGGTTACCTCGATTGGGGCGAACAATCCCCAAAATTTTGTCCACGTAGTTTTGAACAATGAATCTCATGAAAGTGTCGGAGGGTTACCGACATCAGCCGGAAGTGTGGATTTGCCGTTAATCGCCAAGTCTTGCGGCTATCAGTACGTAACCTGCGCGAATACTCTTGAACAATTAAATTATGAATTGATCAAAGTTAAAAGTTATGACGAACTCA
>CAJORD010000055.1 GCA_905236605.1 uncultured Synergistales bacterium
ATCTCTGGATAACGATAGACGAGGCCATTAACTAGAGTGTTTCGCCAATTTCCCGGCGACGGGTGAATGACAAGCCCGGCCGGTTTATTAATCACAAGTATATGAGGATCTTCGTAAATTACTTCAAAGTCAACGGGATCGCCTTTCAAATACGTTACGTTCTCGGACTCACGAAGACTCACAGAAAATTTTTCGCCAGCCTGAACGCTAGATGACGCTTTCAATTTTTTTTCGTTTTTTTCGTCTGAAAGATTTTTAATTTCGCGCAGCACTATCATTTTTTTTACTTTTGTGCGCGACAAATCCAACTCTTCAGCTAAAAACACGTCAAGACGTTCATAATCTTCTTCAGCGACAATCTCAATTTGATTTCCCATGCTTCAGAACCTCAAACGACTTTTCAAAATCTGCTAGCCTGATTTCAAAATTTTCAGCGTCGCGCTTTAACGCTTCCATCGACGCACGACGGCAAATTAAATCTATGTCCCCGCCGGTGAAATTTTCTGACTTCGACGCAAGGTCAGAAATTTTGACATCATCATCAAGCGGCTTGTGTCTCAAAATAATTTTGAAAATCTCTTCGCGGGTTTCAAAGTCCGGCAACGGCATTTCAAATTTAATATCAAAAACTCCCGAATTTAATAACGACTTGTCGATCAGCTCCGGGCGATTTGTTGTCGCAATTACCGTAACGCCGTTTAGCTCTTCAATCCCGCGCATCTCTGACATAAATTGCCCGGTCAGTCGGCTTTCAGTCGAAGCAAATTGAGAATTTATTTCGCTGCGTTCAGGGAACAAATTTTCGATCTCGTCGAAGCAAATTATCGAAGGCGCTGCCTGCTTAGCCACTCTAAAAATTTCTTTCAAAGCTCGTTCGGATTCTCCCAAGTAACGCGATAAGACATTCGCGCTCTGGACGTTAATAAAATTCACGCCGCTTTCATGGGCGAGGGCCTTCACTAAGAGAGTTTTGCCCGTCCCTGACGCTCCATATAATAAAACTCCTCGCGGCGGTTGGATTTCGTAACGTTCAAAAATTTCTGCGTGCTTCAAAGGCCATTCGACGGCGTTTATTAATTCGGTTTTAATTTCGTCAAGGCCGGCGACCTCGTCCCAAGTAACTTCGGGAATTTCAACAAAGACTTCGCGAGTAGCTGACGGCTCCGTCTCTAGCAAAGCGTTCATAAAGTGCTTCATGCTGACTTCAAGATTAGAAATTCTTTCATAAGGAATTTCCTGACTTTGAAAATTTACGTAAGGCAAAATATCACGTACGCACGACATAGCGGCCTCTTTCGCTAGTGCTTCGAGGTCGGCGCCTACAAATCCGTGCGACAAGTCCGAAATTTTTTTTAAGTCAACGTCATCAGCCAAGGGCATTCCGCGAGTATGGATTTTCAAAATTTCTAAGCGTCCTTTGCGGTCGGGAATCGGAATTGAAATTTCACGGTCGAAACGTCCCGGGCGTCTTAAAGCCGGGTCAAGAGCATTCGGAATATTCGTAGCGCCAATTACGATTAACTGCCCGCGCGATTTCAAGCCGTCCATCAACGCCAGCAACTGTGCAACTACGCGACGCTCAACTTGTTTTTCGCCGCCCATGTCCTCACGCTTAGGGGCTATTGCGTCAATCTCGTCTATAAAAATTATCGAGGGCGCACGATCTTGAGCTTCTTCAAAAATTTTTCTAAGACGCTCTTCACTTTCGCCATAAAATTTTCCGATTATCTCCGGGCCGGATATGTGAGTGAACCAAGCGTCAGTTTCATTCGCGACGGCTCGAGCGATAACAGTTTTGCCAGTGCCAGGAGGCCCGTATAAAAGGACACCGCGCGGAGGCTGAATCCCGAGCTTCTCAAAAATTTGCGGAAATCGTAACGGAAGCTCGATCATCTCGCGGACTTTCCGAATTTGCGAACTTAAGCCGCCGATGTCCTCATAAGAAATTTTGTGAACGTGATTAGCTTCGATTGGTTTAAGGACATTTAAATAAGTAGATTTATTAAAAATCACTGTGCCTTCGGGTGTCGTAGCGTTGACGGAAAAATCACAAACGCGAGTTCCAAAAAAATTTATGCGAACGCGATCGCCAGTCCTGACGCTTTGACCTTCAAGCATTGAGAGAATATATTGTTCGTCTTTCTCACGGTCTGTAAGTTTGACGTCGCCGAGCGGTTGAATAGTAGCGCTGCCTGCGAAGTGGTAAGTTATATTGCTTTCTACGTTGACCATCTCATCGAGAGATGTCCCTGCGTTCTCACGGATTAGGCCATCAATCTGAATAATTTCGCGTCCTGTTTCTCTGTCGCCGGCTCTGACTCGTGCGGGCGTTGTCTTCTTGCCAGTTATCTCGATTAAATCGCCTTCATTAAGATTAAGCGCGGCCATGTCGTCCGGGTGGATTCGTGCAAGACCTTTCATTGCGTCGCCGGAGTAGGCTTCTTGAACTTTGAAAATTTTTTGCATGTCTATAAATTTTTTATCCTTGTTATTCTAAAAAATCTTGAGTTTCGTTTTGTTTTCCTATGGGAGTGTAAACTTTTAAATCAAAAACTAAAACATTATCATCAGCAATATATTGTCCGTAAATCCTAACGCCCCTCTTCCCAAGTTCGATATTAGCGAGCGACACAGCGTGCTGTATTAATTTTCTATCGTTCCAACGAACGAATCCTGCGCGCGGCGCGCTTTGATCTCTGACGAAGCCTCTAGCTTCTGAATCTTCTGTGCATGGAGCAATAGCCATTCGCTTGCCTTCTTGTTCAAAGAAGACGTGAACAAATTCCGGGTAATTTAATTTTTCGACACATGATTTTGAAAAAGTCATTCCGTAATTCGTGATTGATATAAAAATTTTGCCGCCTTCTCCTCGGCGATATAAATCAAATGTATCGAGAATGCCCATTAAAAAATAAAATTCTCCTTTCTCGTTTTAATGTTCATCAATTATATAAAATCGACTTTCGAGCAAAGCCACGAAAATTTCAAAGAATGTTAAAATTATTCGCAAAAATTTGTAAGGGGGACTTACAGAAATTATGCACGGTACTTTTTGGTCGTTAGTGCCTTCGTTCTTTGCAATAGGCTTGGCACTACTTACAAAAGAAGTTTATTCCTCGCTCTTTCTTGGAATTTTATTGGGCGCGGTGTTTGCCGCAGATTTTAACATTATCAATGCTTTCAACGTTGTCGTTGTTAAAGGATTATCATCTTCAATTTCTGAACTTGGCGGAATTATCTGCTTCTTAATTATTTTGGGAATTCTCGTTGGCCTCGTCAATAAATCTGGCGGAAGTCAGGCCTTCGGACGTTGGGCAGCAAAGAATATAAAATCACGAGTCGGCGTTCAGATCGCGACTTTTATATTAGGAATTTTGATTTTCATTGATGACTATTTCAACTGCCTCACAGTCGGTTCGGTCATGCTTCCTGTTACAGACAGAGCAAAAATTTCTCGTGCTAAGCTCGCTTATCTAATCGACGCAACGGCCGCGCCTGTGTGTATGATCGCGCCGATTTCGTCATGGGCCGCAGCAGTTTCGGGCGTTGCTAACGATTTAGGCACAGGCGTTACGGGAATACAGCTCTTCATCAAGGCCATACCCTATAATTTTTATTCGCTCTTGACGTTCGTGTTTATAATTTCGATTGTCTTAATGAAATTTGATTACGGCAAAATGAAAATCGCAGAGACGAACGCGACACTCAATGGCGATTTGGGAGCTTTGAAGGGTTCCGAACCCACCGAGGGAAATTCTAAAGGAATGATTATTGACTTAGTGCTGCCGGTGCTTGCATTGATAGCTGTAGTTTTCTTTGCAATGTTATACGCGGGCGGCTATTATGGCAAAACGGATTGGATCGGCGATGAGAACGTCGGCAATTTAATCGGAGCCTTCGGAGATACTAACGCTATGATCGCGTTACCGTGGGGAGGCCTGGCCGTCTTGTTGGCTTCATTTGTGTATTTCATTCTTAGACGCACAATAAAATTCAAAGAGATGGGCGACTGCATTCCGCAGGGATTTATCGCTATGGTGCCTTCGATTTTAATTTTAATCATGGCTACGACTTTGAAGACAATCACATCGAGCTTAGGCGCGGCACAATTCGTTCATGATTTAATGCTCGGCGCTTCGTCAGGATTATATAATTTGTTGCCTTCCGTAATTTTCCTTGTCGCTATCGTCTTAGCGTTCGCGACTGGAACATCATGGGGAACGTTTGGAATTTTGATTCCGATAGTAACGGCGATTTTCCCGCACGACAGCGAGCTATTAGTAATTGGAATTTCAGCTTGCTTGGCCGGAGCGGTCTGCGGCGATCACTGCTCACCGATTTCAGATACTACTATAATGTCTTCGGCGGGTGCACAGATTGAACACGTTCAGCACGTTTCGACACAACTTCCTTACGCTATGACGGTCGCGGGCGTCAGCTTCGTAACTTATATTCTTGCCGGCTTCGTGAATAATTGGATCGTGTGCTTGGCAGTCGGAGCGGTCTTGACGGTGGCAACTCTAATTTTCATAAAGAAAAAGACAAATTCATAATCAAGAACAGATTAGACTGATATAATTTCGAGCGGAGATTTCTTAATTGAAGTTTCCGCTCTTATTTTTTTGAGAAGGACTTATGAATCAAAATGATTAAAGTAAAAATCTGCGGTATCTGTCATGAAGTCGAGATCGGCATCATGAACGAGCTTGGGCCTGATTACGTTGGTTTCGTCTTTGTTCCCAAGAGCAGGCACTTTATAGCCCCCGAGTATGCCGCGCTTCTTCGTTCAAAACTTCGTAGAGGCATTCAAACTGTGGGCGTGTTTGCAAATGAAAGTTTGAAAACTGTCGCAATGACCGTCGAAGTATCCGGGATAAACATGATTCAGCTTCACGGCAATGAGACTGGCGAATATGTAGCCGCATTGCGTGAATACGTTCGCTGCCCAATTATGAAAGTTTATAAAGTTGCGAAACCGATCGACGCAGAAAAAGCAATGTATTCGACGGCTGATTTAGTTATGCTCGACGGAGGCAACGCGGGTGACGGTAGGCTCTTCGACTGGTCATTAATCGGCCCTGTACATAGAAAATTTTTCTTGTCCGGCGGACTTACTCCTGAAAACATAGAAGACGCTTTGAACTTAACATCGCAGCCTTACGCCTTGAATGTAAGTTCCGGAGTTGAAGCTAACAGGACTAAAGATTATAGAAAGGTCATGAAATTTATTTCGGCCGCGAGAAATTTCAAAGGCAAAAAACGAGTTTCAATGTAAAAAATCATGTTTTTAATTTTCATCGCGGGACTTCTTTGGGGGACTATCGGAATTTTCGTAAAAGAATTAAATTCGCTCGGAGCAGATTCGGCGCTTACATGCTTCATTAGAATGCTCTTTGCGTTTTTGATAATGTCAAGCGCAGCGCTTGCGAAACATGGGAAAAAATTTTTTGCGATTGATTCAAAGACTTTATTATTATGCGCAGGACTTGGACTTGTCAGTCAAGGATTTTTTAATATTTGTTACACAGCCTCGATAAAATTAAATGGAATGGGTATGGCTTGCGTCCTGATGTATAGCGCTCCTGTGTTCACGGCCATTGCATCAAGAATTTTTTTTCGTGAAAAAATTTCGAAATTAAAAATTTTTGCTCTCGCTCTAAATATTCTCGGCTGTGTTTTGACGATCACGGGCGGAAACATTTTCAACAATTCTCAAATTTCACTTTTAGGACTGCTTACAGGGATTGGCACGGGATTTTGCTACGGAATGGCGGCGATATTCGGAACGGCCGCGGGCGAAAAGACCGACGCTTTGACGATGAGCGCGTATAGTTATTTATTCGCGGCAATCTTCTTATTTATGTTAAATAGACCCGGCTTTGAAAATCTTGACGTAAAAATTTTGGGCGTGGGATTTCTTTATGGACTTCTTCCGACGTCGTTGGCCTATATGGTGTATTACATTGGCTTAAAAAAAGTTCGCGACACTAGCCGAGTGCCTGTTATCGCGTCAATCGAACCGATAGCGGCGGTGCTTCTAGGAATGCTGATATATAATGAACAACTAAGAGCAACAAATTTTATCGGGGTTGCGGTTGTATTTTTGTCGATTGTTATAATGATGAAGGCAAAATGAAAATAAAATTTTTATACACAGGTGATAAATAAAATGTCGAAAATTGCAGTGGCGGTGTTAAACCGTAAGGGCGGAGTCGGAAAGACTACCGTGGCGGTTATTCTTGCACAGATAGCTTTAGTCAGGCATAATAAAGTTCTTGCCGTCGATCTCGACCCTTCAGGCAACTTTTCTGACGCTTTGGGCTTCATGAAAAATTACTTCAAAGACTCATTAAGAATAAAAAAGGAACTCGAAGATAGCGACGCAGATGCGCCCGAAGAATGGATCGTCATTGACTGCCCTCCTAATCTTGAAGACGATTCTAAACACGCTATAGATTTCGCTGATATTGTCGTTGTGCCAGTTAGACCGGATTTCTTCTCGCTCTCGAATCTCGGCGTTATGTATTCGACTGCTAAAAAATCAGGCAAGGAAAAAGCACAGTTGCCGCTCGTTAAAATCGGCTACGATACTTCAGCAATGAGCAAAATTGCCAACCAGATTATATCCGAACGCGATTATCCAGTCGCTGAAGAACTGCCACTTCACAAACGAATCCCGTTTAATGTAACGTCCGGGCTTGTATGGTCCACAGGTCTTATAGCGAACTCACGAAGACCCTACGAAAAACTTTATGACAAAATTCTCAAAGCCGTTGAAAAATTAAATGCCGGTATCGCAGATATAAACGAAGTCTGGACGGACAGAAAAGAGGAAGAAATAGATAATGCGGATATTTAAGGGGATTGAAAATATTCACGCCGTCATTGAAAGACATGAGAATGAATGGCGCAGAGAACAGGGTGAGCAAGTCGAAGAGCTGCCTACTTCTTATGGCCTTGAAGAATCCGTTCGCCGACGAATGACGAAAAGCGCGGCGGAAGGTTCGGGGCGTTTTTCACCTGATAGATTTTTAGGCGGCTCAGCGAAGAAAAAATCAGAGAAGCCCGCCGAAGTTGAAAATCTTGAGAACGAAGAGCTTGAAGAGAACGAAGAATTTGAAAATCCGGAGCCAGAACTCGTTTCTGTGATTAAGCAGGAAGGGATCCCGCATTCGTGGCTTTACAACGAAGTCATAAAGGCGATTAATGACGCAACCGGCGGAAAGAAAAATACGAAGGTCGTAGCGATTTTCATTCCTGTTATTCAAAATGGAAAAGAGTTTGAAGACCTTCCTGTTGACGCTAGCGTAACACTGCCGCCCGTTACAGAAGATGAACTTCGCCTCGAAGAAGTTTCGCAGGAAGAAATTGAAGAGTCAGAGCGCACTGTCGAAGCCATAATCGACGGCTTTGAAAAAATCGAAGAAGAACAAGAAGCGCAGGCGGAGCTTGAAAAAGTCGAAGAGCCTGAAGAAAATTCAGAATTAGAAAATGAAAACGAAAACGAAGAGCCGGCAGAACCTATAGAAAAAATTATCGAGGAGCCAGCCCCTGTCGAAGAAGAAATTGAGCAAGAGCCAGAGCCGGAACCTGAAGCCGAATCAATTCCTGAAACATTGCCCGAAGAAACTATAGAAGCCGCTACGGAAGCTCCTGCGACTGACGAAATTGAAGAAATTGAAACAGAAGTTCCAGAAGCTCAAGCACAAGGACAGGAAGAGCATCACGATTTTAATTTGTTGCCCGAAGGCCAAGAGCACCCCGATGAAGAAATCGCAGAAGCCTTTAACACAATGCAGGCAAAATTTGATGAGGCCTTAGCACAAACACCACCAGAGCCAGAGCCGGAAACAGAAGCTACGGAGGATTCAATAGAGCTTGAAGAGCCTGAAGAAGAAATTTTAGCAGAAGAGTCAGAATCTGAAGAGCTATTAGAACCGGAAGAGCCCGAAATCTCGGAGCCTGAAGCGCTCGACTTTGAAGAAATTCCCGTGATTAAAGACGAAGAAGAAGACGAAGCACCCGTTGAAGAACTCATCGAGGAAGTTACAGGAGAGCCAGGAGAAGCCGAAACACACGAAATCGAGAACGAGCCGGAAGAATCCGACGAGCCCAAGCCCGCGCCTCTCGAAGAATTTGATGACGAAGTTTTTATTGAACCAATGGAAGCAATTAATAGATTGAATGAACTACCTGATGATGACGAATCGCTTCACGACGAGGACGATGACGAAGTAATAAAACTTAATACCGACGAACAGTAATAATTAAAAATTAAACAGGCCGTTTATAAATTTCAACGACCTGTTTTTTATTAACGCTCGGCCGCTTCGATTACGTGCTTCGCAAGTACCGCAGTCGTTACTGCTCCGACTCCAGCGGGAACAGGCGTAATAGCTTTTACAATCGGTTCGACTTCTTCAAAATTCACATCGCCGCATAATTTCCCGACTTCGTCAACATTAATTCCAACGTCGATAATAATTTGTCCGGGCGCTACAAAATTTTTATCAACAAATTTCGCCCGGCCGATCGCCGCGATAATAATCTCAGAGTTGCGAGAAATTTTTTCTAAGTCGCGCGTCTTTGAATGACACATTGTGATCGTTGCGTTTCGATTTTGAAGCATGATTGACAACGGACGCCCGATTACAAGACTTCGGCCAAGCACGGCGATATTTTTGCCTTCAAGTTCGACACCGTAAAAATCTAAAATTTCTAGGCACGCTTGAGCAGTACACGGCGCGTAGCCATCGCCACGTCCCGCGAAGACACTCGCAAGAGAACCGGCTGTCATACAGTCGACATCTTTTGCTGGCGATAAAATTTCGCACGCAGCTTCTTCAATTTGTTTATCTGGCAAAGGACGCAGCACTAAGCAGCCGTGAATCGAAGAATCATTATTAATTCCACGAATGACGTTCAAAATTTTTTCGTGCGAAGCGTCATCAGGCAAAATAAATTTTTTAACGTCAATCCCGATTTTTTCACAACGTTTCGTGGCGCCGGTCTCGTAAGAAATATCGCCGGGTTTCTCTCCTACTCTAACTATAGCGAGCGTAGGATTTATATTTTGGAATTTCAAAATTTCCGCGCGTGCGATTAATTTTTCCGTCAATGCCGCAGCAACAGGAGCGCCTTTCAAAATTTCGGCCATGATTATTAAATCGCCTTCTTTCTAATTATCGCGCTGACTCGTTCAGCAACGTCCGAAGCTCTTCGCGCGTTTTTGTCGAGAAGTTCATCAATCTGAAGTTCAAGAGATTTCGCCGTGTTTGTGTCGCTTAATGCCGCGGTGTTGATGAAGACATTCATAGCCGCCGCTTCCATTGCAGCACGCGCCAACAAAACTCCGCAGCCGACGTCAGAGATTAACATCATGTTGCTCTTGTTCACCATTTCGTCCATGAGGTCAATAATTTCGCCGCAGGCTTTTACGATTTCAAGAGGCGTTTTGCTCGCTTGCAAAAGTGCAATATCAAGAACACTTTCGCGGCTCGGGTCGTCCTTCGGGATTTTATAAGCCGCTGAAACGGATTCATAAGCCGCCGCGTCCTCATCAATAAGTTCAAGAAGACGTCCGCGAAGTCGTTCAGACTTTTCTAAAATAATTTTTATCTCGGCTTCGACGTCCGCATATTTCTTTTTGCCGATTGTGAAGTTTGCCGACATTGAACACAACGCCGCGCCTAATGCCCCGACGAGTGCTGCCGCGCCGCCGCCTCCCGGAACTGGCGACTTTGCCGCAAGAAGTTCTGAAAATTTTTCGCAACTCTCGTTTCTTAAATTCAAAGTTTTTCACTCTCCTGCTAATTTTGAAAATTTGAAAATAGGATTAATAATTATCATACGCGAATTTATTTTTAATCTCAAAATTTTTTAGGAGAAATTCAAAATGCAAAATTCAAATTTTAGAATCGAACACGACACTATGGGCGAAATTCAAGTCCCCGTAGATAAATATTGGGGAGCGCAAACGCAAAGGAGTTTTGAAAATTTTAAAATCGGTTCTGGGATCGAAACAATGCCGCGCGAAATCATTCACGCGTTCGGGATTTTAAAAATGGCTGCCGCTCGTGCTAATCACGCTTTGAAGTCCGAAAAGATGACGGCCGAAAAACTTTCTTTAATCGAACGCGCCGCCGATGAAGTCATTTCGGGAAAATTGGCCGAACATTTTCCACTCGTCGTTTGGCAGACGGGGTCAGGAACTCAATCGAACATGAACGCCAACGAAGTCATAGCCAACCGCGCGAACGAACTCGCCGAGAAAAAAATTCTTCACCCGAACGACGACGTTAATATGTCGCAGTCTTCTAATGACACTTTCCCCACGGCTATGCACATTGCGGCAGTCTTAGCGCTGACAAATAAATTAATTCCCGCGGCCGAAGACCTCGTAGCGACGTTCAGCAGACTCGAAAACGAAAATAAAAATGTCATCAAGAGCGGACGAACTCACTTACAGGACGCTGTGCCGATAAGTTTTGCTCAAGAGATCAGCGGCTGGAGAAGTTCATTAGGGCGCGACATTGAATATTTATATACGGCTGTGAATCCATTAAAAGAGCTTGCGCTCGGTGGTACTGCCGTCGGGACAGGCTTAAACGCTCCTGCGGGCTTTGATTCAAAAGTCGCTGAAGAGATTTCAAAAATCACGGGCGAAAATTTCATAACTGCAACGAACAAATTTCACGCGCTGACTTCAAAAGATGAAATTGTCTTTGCTCACGGAGCTGTGAAGGCGTTGGCAGCCGACATGATGAAAATCGCTAATGACGTCCGCTGGCTAGCGTCCGGGCCACGCTGCGGGCTTGGAGAAATCTCTATCCCCGAAAACGAGCCGGGAAGTTCAATAATGCCGGGCAAGGTCAATCCTACGCAGTGCGAACAAGTTACGATGGTTGCGGCTCAAGTCATGGGCAACGATGCCACAATCGGATTTGCAGCGAGCCAGGGAAATTTTGAATTAAACGTCTTTATGCCGGTTATCGCATATAACTTCCTTCAATCTGTTCGGCTGCTTTCGGATTCGATTACGTCATTCAATGAACATTGCGCAAAAGGAATCAAAGCTAACAAAGAAAAAATGCGCGCTAATCTCAACAACTCGCTTATGCTAGTTACGGCTCTGAATCCGTACATCGGTTACGAGAACGCCGCAAAGACCGCTAAGCTAGCCTTCAAAGAGAACACTTCGCTTAAAGATGCTTGCGTGAAACTTGGATTTTTGACTCCCGAACGCTTCGACGAAATTTTTCACCCTGAGAATATGATTTAATTAAAAATGAAAAATTTTATTGAACGTTGGAAAAATATTGGTGACGAAAAGAGCGACACTCAAAAATTTTGGTTAGAATTTTTACGCGACATTCTTAATGTCGAAAGACCTGAAGAAATTATCGAATTTGAAAAACGCGTTGAGCTTACTCACAAGAGCTTCATTGACGCTTATATCCCAAAGACGCGTGCAATAATCGAGCAAAAGAGTTTTGATATAAATCTCGATAAGGCCGCAAAACAGTCCGACGGAACTTTCAAGACTCCGTTTGAACAGGCCAAGCGCTATTCAGACTGGCTGCCGGACTCTGAGCAC